>CAZDXD010000005.1:0-25169 GCA_964509415.1 uncultured Treponemataceae bacterium | reverse complement strand
AGCAGCTAGGAGGAAGTGAAAAAAGGGCTTGCTATTTAGGGAATGGTATACTAGAAGCTTGCGCTGCGCGATACGCTAGAAGCTTGCGCTGCGCGATTCGCAAATCGCTTGCTGGCGTTTCGAAAATCGACGGCTGATTCAATCAGTATAGGCTATACTGATTGCCAGTATAGCCTATACTTTTCATCAGTATAAGCTATACTGTTCATCAGTATAGCTTATACTGCGCGAGTAAATCGGCGGCTGACGTTTTATAAGCAAGAATCATTCTCTTGTTTGTGCGTATATGCCTCCAGCGCTCAGACGGAAAGTCATAGTAGGCAAGCGTTTCCTCTATGCCGCGCTCTACTGTCTTTGTCACTGCCGTGTCTTTTTTTGTACACTTGAATTTGCGAAAGATATGATACGTTATCAGCGCTTGTGATTGCCTCTTACAAGGACTTATGATGATGGCTCACAAGAGCTTGTGAGAGGTGCAAGAATCGCAGAAAGCGCTGCTCAACTTTTGCCGCTTTTTTCTCGCAAAAATCGTCGCAATCGCGGTGCAAAAGCTTTTGCATCCGCCATGCCAGTTTTCTGCAATATATAAGGCGATGAAAGCTATCAAAACCAAATGCCCGCGGGCGCGCTTGCCGGTGATTGCAGCCGCTATTGCGGGCATTGCCCTTTGCGCTTGCGGAAATCTCTTTTCTGCGGATAGCGACCAAACGGAAACGCGCATCTCTGTCTCTTCCGAAACAATGGCGCTTTTAAGCGAGGCGGGAGTGCAGGTTGAAAGCTGGACGCTCTGCTGCTATTTCGCTTCGGGCAATTATATAGAAGAAACTTCTGCGAGCGGCGTTTTTTCGGTGCAGTTTTCCGATAGAGACATTGCCGCTGTCTTTGCCAAGCCTGCAATTTCTTCGCCTAAAAACCTTGACGAAAGCGCAGTGCCTAGCATTGGCGCGCTCTATCCATATTACGGGGAGCTTAGCGGCTCCGCTCTCAAGCCGAGCGCGCGCCTTGTGCTTGACTTTTACGGCGGGGTTGCGGCGGAGGCGGCAAGGCTCATTTTTGGGGGCGCAGATGAAGATGCCGCCCGCCTTGCAGCCGCCTTTAACTGGAGCAAGTTTGACAATCACCTTAAAACAGCGTCAAGGGCTGTTTCGCGCCCCCTTTTAATCGACATGGACAAGTTCCTTACAGCCTTCTTTGAGGGGAACACATCGATGTACTGGCAGGTGCGCTCGCTCGAAATGTCGGAAACCGAAATAACCGTGCCGAAAGAGGTCCGCTCAAGCGGCGCAGAAATTGTCTTTCCGTATTTTTACCCCGACCACGCTTTGGAGCTGGAAAGCGATGACGGCTCTCTCCCCGAAATATTGACGCTTGACCTGCCGGACGGCCAGTGGTTTTTTCTTGTGCCGGGCAGCGGCAAATGGTTTGCGATTCAGGCAAAAGACGGCAAGGTTTCCGCCTCGTATTCTTCGGATGACCTCTAGCGCCGCCTGCAAAGCCGTTTACTAAACGTGAAGGCGGCTGTATACTCTGCGCCAAGAGGCATTGAGGCGGTCAAAACATGGAAAGGCTTAACTACAACGTTCTTAAAAAATCAGGCTATAACGGCTATATTCTTGAAAACGCGCCGGAGAAAGTCCTTCAGTTTGGCGAGGGGAACTTCCTTCGCGCCTTCGTTGACTACTGGCTCGACATGTCGAACGAGCGGGCAGGCTGGAACGGCAAGGCTGTCCTTGTGCAGCCGATAGCGGAGGGGCTTTCAAAAAAGATAAACGAGCAGGAAGGGCTTTACACGCTCTACCTGCGCGGGCTTGAAAACGGAAAGAAGGTTGACCGCAAGCGCGTGATTTCTGCCGTAAGCCGCTGTCTTAATCCATACGAAAGCGGCGGATACAACGCGATGATGGAAGCCGCCGCCTCCGACAGCCTGGAATACATTGTCTCGAACACAACAGAGGCGGGCATTGCCTACGATCCCGCCTGCGGCAAAGACGACCGCCCTCCTTCATCTTTCCCCGCAAAGCTAACGCAGGTTCTCTACAAGAGATGGCAGGCGGGCAAAAAGCCGCTTGTAATGCTTTCGTGCGAGCTTATAGACAACAACGGCAGAGAGCTTGAAAAGTGCGTCCGCCGCTACATAGAACAGTGGAGACTTGAAGCGGATTTTGCAGCGTGGGTAGATGAGTGCACATTCTGCACGACGCTTGTGGACCGCATTGTAACGGGCCGCGTGAAAGACCCTGCGGAAGCCGCGCGCCTTGATGCGGAAAACGGATACCGCGATGAGCTTATTGATGTGGGCGAGATTTTCGGCGTTTGGAACATTGAAGGACCTGAGTGGCTTGAAGAAAAGCTGCCCTTTAAGAAAGCGGGGCTTAACTGCCCCGTTGTCCCCGACGCAATGCCGTACAAGAAGCGCAAGGTACGCATTCTGAACGGGGCGCATACGGGCTTTGCGCTTGGCGCTTACCTTGCGGGCTTTGACATTGTGCGCGATTGTATGCGCGACAGCGATGTGCGCGGCTTTATGAACAAAATGCTGCAGGAGGAGGTTATCCCCACCCTCCCGCTTGAAAGGAAAGGCCTTGAAGATTTTGCCCGCGCCGTTGAAGACCGATTTAACAACCCGTTCGTTGACCACGAGCTTCTTAGCATATCGCTTAATTCCACGTCAAAGTGGAAGGCGCGCAATATGCCAACCCTGCTTGACTATGTGAAAATCAACGGGCGCATTCCCGCCTGCCTTGCGATGAGCCTCGCGGCTTACATTGCCTTTTATTCAAGCGATGTGCAGGCGCTGACTGACAAAGGACTTGTCTGCCGCCGCCCCAAGGGAAACGAGTACACGGCAATCGATGACCGCAACGTGCTGGAATTTTACCGCGAGCACAGGAGCGACGCGCCGGATGCGCTTGCCCGCGCCGTGCTTTCAAACAGGCAGCTGTGGGGCATTGACTTGACGGAAGTCACGGGGCTTGAAGAAGCCGTTGCAACAGGGCTTGCAAAAATCCGCAAAGACGGCGCGAAGGCAGCCTTCGCTTCCTGCCTGTAGCATCTCATACCGCGAGCATTCGCTATCATTTTACTATTTTTAAGGAAAAAGGCGCATGCACAAGTTTATCCGAATAAACGCGCGCGACAACGTAGCCGTAGCTCTCCACCCTGTGGCGAAAGGCGAAACGCTGGCCGCAGGAAGCGCCGCGGTAACTGCCGCCGAAGACATTCCACAGGGGCACAAAATCGCTCTTTTCCCCATTGCCGCAGGCGGGCAGGTTGTAAAGTATGGCTTTTCCATCGGGCGGGCAACAGAAGACATTGCAGCCGGCGCGTGGGTTCACACGCACAATATGCGCACAAACCTTTCGGGCGAAGAGGAATATGCATACGAGCCCGCGGTGCCGGCTATTGAGCGCGTTAAGCCTGAAACCTTTATGGGCTTTCGCCGCGCGGACGGCAGGGCTGCAGTCCGAAATGAAATATGGATAATACCGACAGTCGGCTGCGTGAACGATGTTGCAAGGAAACTCGCCGCGGACAACCAAGACCTCGTCGCGGGCAACATAGAGGGGCTTTTCGCCTTTGCCCATCCATACGGGTGCAGCCAGACGGGAGCGGATCACGCGCAGACGCGGAAGCTGCTTGCCGCGCTTGCTCGCCATCCAAATGCTGCTGCCGTGCTTGTGATCTCTCTCGGCTGCGAAAACCTTCAGCCCGATGAGCTTGCAGCAGAGATTGGAGATTACGGCGCGGGGTGTGTTAAGTTTTTCACTTGCCAAGACGTTGAAGACGAATTTGCCGCGGGACGCGCCCTGCTTGAAGAATGCGCGGCATACGCCTCGCGTTTTGTGCGCGAGCCCATTCCAGCAAGCGGCCTTGTTGTCGGCATGAAGTGCGGCGGCTCTGATGGGCTTTCAGGCATAACGGCAAACCCCGCGGTTGGCGCGTTCAGCGATATGCTTATCGCTCGCGGCGGCAGCGCCGTGCTTACGGAGGTGCCGGAGATGTTCGGCGCGGAAGGCATGTTGCTTAACCGCTGCACAAGCCGCGAAATTTTTGACAAAGCTGTAAGCATGCTCAACAATTTCAAAAGCTACTTTATCAGCCATAACGAAACAGTCTACGAAAACCCCTCGCCCGGCAACAAAAAGGGTGGAATTACAACGCTTGAGGACAAGTCCTGCGGTTGCGTGCAAAAAGGCGGTTCCGCCCCAATTGCAGACGTTATCGGCTACGGCGAGGCTATAGCGGCGCGCGGGCTTAACCTGCTTTCAGGACCGGGCAACGACCTTGTTTCCGCGACAGCGCTTGCCGCGGCTGGCGCGCACATTATCCTCTTTACAACGGGGCGCGGCACGCCGTTTGGCGCCCCTGTACCAACGCTAAAAATAGCGAGCAACAGCCAGCTCGCCGCAAGGAAATCCCGCTGGATAGACTTTGATGCAGGCTCTGTTGCCGACGGCGAGCCAATAGAAGATGCGGGCAGGCGGCTTTTTGACCTTGTGCTCCGCACAGCCTGCGGCGAAAAGACAAAAAGCGAACAGATGGGCTTCCGCGAGATCGCCATCTTTAAGGACGGAGTAACGCTTTAAGCCCCATCAGTTGAATTACTGTCGTAATTGCGATTGAATTACGCTCGTAATTGTGTCTGAATTACGGACGCAATTGCGATTGAATTACCGTCGTAATTCAGTTATTAGAGCTAAGAAATAAGATCTAAGCCCCAAAAGGCTCTTTGCCCAAAGACTTTTATCAACATACACAAGGCAAAATTGTTAGATTCTATTGCAATAATTTTCAAAGTTTGTTGACAAACCTTTTGTAGTCTATTATTATCTGATTATTGATACGTTGTTTTATATAACAACAGGAGGCAAAAAAAGATGGCAGTGGGGCTCACAGGTTTTGGGAAGGAGTTGCGAAAGCTCCGCATTGACAGGGGAGAGGTTTTGAAAACCATGTCGGACAAATTAGGCATTACTTCTTCATATCTTTCTGCAATTGAATTCGGAAAGCGCTCCGTGCCGGCTGACATGATCCAGCAGCTTAAAGAGCTGTACAATCTGAACAATACCCAAATAGCGCAGCTTGAAGTGGCGCGGGACCGCTCGCTGAAAGACATAAACATTAACCTTGCAGGGGCTTCAGACAGCCACCGCGATGCCGCGCTTATGTTTGCCCGCACTTTTAAGGATCTGACGGACGAGGAAGTGGAAGAGATGAAAAATTTTTTAAGCAAAGCCCAAAAGAGTTAAATGCAATTTTTGTTTTAATGATTCCACAATACGCTAAAAACGTGTAAATTCAGAATGCATGCCGGATAACATTGAACGCGGATCGGACGGGTTGCCGCTTACGTCTGAAAAAGAACTTGCCGCGATTGAAAAACTTTTAAGCAGCGGGAAATACCGGATTAAAAAGCCTTCAGGGTTTTTGCGCGGCGGAAGAAAAGGGCTTGTAAATCCAGATTTTGTCATGTACACGCTTGACGAGTTTTTAAGGCGTATCTATGTCTTTGCAGCAGCGGTAAAAAGAATGATTCCAAGCGCGGCGGGAGAGTCTTTTTTTGCAACGTTAAAGCGGCAGAATCCGGCTGCGGAAGGAATCATTAAAACGGCGCTTGCCTTGAATCTTAAAACGCTTAACGCAATGCTTAACCACCTTCAGGCTTCTGTCAGAAGCGTGTCGATCGTTGCGATGCAGCCCTTTGTCAGGGAACTTTACAAGCCTCTTATCCGCGTTTATTACCTTACGCCTGAGTATTCCTCTTCCTGCCTAATGCAGGCTTACCAGCTTGTCATGGAGCGCCATGTTCCCTCCAATCCTGAAAGCTTGCGCAGCGCCACCATGGCGGCAGTGCAGGAATTAAAATACATATACGACAAGATTTTTCCTGCAATGTATCCGCTTGTACTTAG
Source organism: uncultured Treponemataceae bacterium (assembly GCA_964509415.1). Classification (GTDB taxonomy): domain Bacteria; phylum Spirochaetota; class Spirochaetia; order Treponematales; family Treponemataceae; genus Avitreponema. The sequence continues at coordinate 19,257 of CAZDXD010000005.1, read as the reverse complement.
GATGACTTCCCCCATTATGTTAAGCGAGTACGATCTTTTCTATAAGAATGGCTCTAAAGTGCTTGCATGGCTTGAAGTAAGACCGGAGGAAATTCTTTTTCCCGCAAAGGAAAGCCCCGAGCCGTCTTCAGCTTTTGAGGACAACAAACAGGACGCGGAGGAAGAGCCGCCGCAAATCCCCGAAAGCGTTTCTAAAGGACTTGATATGCTTGAGCAACTTTTTCCCGAAGCCGGATGGGAAAAAATCCGCGAATTTCCGGAAGAGAAAACAGATTTTGGTCCGTATTTTGCGCGGATTTTTCAGCTTTCGGATACATTTATCCAGCTTAATCCGGATCATCCGCTTCACTTTGCAATGATTCTTTTTCTGATTCTTTCCGAGTTTTTCCAGGGCTTGAGGCACGTTGATTTTAATGCTGCCCATTTAGAAGACAACATTTATGAGATTCTCGACGACTGGATTATGTATAGCGCAACTGTTTTTGATAAAACCTTTGGCGATGCCCTTAAAGCCTATACGCATCAGGTTTACAGCCAGCCTGACTTTGCAAAAACCGCTTACGCATCTAGGTTAATATCAAATATGTACTCGCTTATACGCCAGTATTTTCTGCCGTTTTTAGACATGCGCTTTTACCCCCTCCAGAAAACCCTTGTTGACAGGCTTCCGCCGCTTTACCCGAGAGTAACGCGCCTGCGCGAAATGTTGGAAGCCTGCATTCAGCCGGAAAAGGCCGGAAATGGCGATTTTGCCGAAGCTGTAAACGCATCTGCCATCTACCATTTTGACATTCCCAATTCCGTTTCAAAACGCATTGACGCGCTCTGCGGAGACAGTAGCTCCCGCAAAAGAACAAATGCGGTTTTGATTAATTGGTGCATTTCGCTTCTTTCGGTGCTGGACTGGTGGATAAATGATAAAAACAGTCCCGCGTACAAAGCGTACCCAAATCTTATTTACAGGACAGCTGAAGGCGAAAGCCTTATGCCTGCGTTTGGAATTGCGGCGCGCACAGACACGGACGAAATTTTTAAGAACAGCCTTAAACGCACTCCTCCTCCTGAAAATGCAAAGATAGCACCGGAGTAAAGTTTTCACCCTGCCCTGCCGAAATTGTATCTGTACGTTTTTATCAGGGAGGAACCTATGAAACTGAAGAATATTCTTGCCGTCGCATGTGTTATTGCATTTATTGGCGCGGCTCCCGCTTTTGCAGCAAAAACCCTTCTTAAGGATAATGCTCTGGCTTCTTATTACGGTGCCCAGTACCACGGTCGCCCGACTTCCAGCGGTGAGATATTTGATATGTACGGAATGACAGCCGCTCACAGGTCACTCCCCTTTGGTACAATGCTTGAAATAACCAACCTTGAAAACGGAAATTCGGTTGTTGTCCGCGTCAATGACAGGGGTCCTTTTGTGGAAGGCAGAGAGATTGATGTGTCTCTGGGCGCGGCGGAAAAACTTGGAATGATAACATCCGGCGTAGCTAGGGTATCAATTTCCATTCTTGACGAAACCGAAACCTCCGCAAGGACAGCGCAGCAAGAAAGCCCTAGTCCCGCGCCGGAGCCTGTTTTGCCCGCGCCGGCAGCGCAGCCTGCGCTCTCCTTGTTGCCCGCGTATCCGTCTGCCGCTGATAGCTCCGCGGTGTATCCTGCATGGACTGCGCCCCCGCCCGCGGAAGAACCTGCTGTGCCAGCTCCCGACCCTGATTCACCGCTTTGGAGAATTCAGCTTGGCGCTTTTGCAAGAGAAGAGAACGCGCTCAGGCTGGTAAGAATAGTCCGCGCGGCAGGACTTGAGCCGGCATACGAAAGAAGCGATGAGACAATCCGCGTTGTGATTGCAGCAATAGAAGACAGCGAGCTTGAAAACGTAAAAGGCATTCTTAGGGAAGCGGGCATTTACGACTACATTCTCCGCAGGGAGAGATAGGCTGATTAGAGTTTGGAGTGTATAGGGTTGCGCAGGTAGAGGCGTGTAAGGCGAGAGAGTTGTCTGCCTCTTGCGCTAGGGTCAGAAAGCGAGACGTTCACGTGCCGCAAGGCTTCCCGCTTGTGCCCCAGACACTCTAAACTCTTAACTCCCTAAACTTGAAACTAACCACTAATTAAAATCCTTGCGGCTTAAAGGCGTTCCTATCCAGACGCCTTCCGCTCCAAGATATTCAAGTTTCTGACCTTCAATCAAAATCTGCACGGAATTCACCGTTGGGAACGTTGTGGCAGTAAAAACAACCTGCGCAAGCTGGCTGATTGCGCCTTCAACGCCGAACTGATTAAAGCGGAACTCTTCGCTGAGGCTGATAGTCGCAACGCCGTCCCTGACGGCGGCGGAAAGCAGCCTTGTCCCCGAAGGAATGAGGGAAATAAGCCCTCGCTGCGATTCAGCTTCCGAAGGCCCTGCAAAAAGCGCGGCCAAGGCATCTGCAAGTGGGGAATCAGAGCGTGGAATGTCTTTTAATACTTCTTGGCGGAGTACTCTGCCTTCGTTGTCTATCGAAACAAAATAAAGCCGCTGCTGGCGCATGGGAACGTGTTCGCCTGTGACAGAAGAAGAGCTTTCTTCGCCGGAAGCTGTTTGCGCGGTCTGCCTTGCCATGCCGGATGCGGCATTTGCGACTTCATCGGCGGAAGGCGGCGGTACAAGCTCCGTCAAGGAGGGCGGCGCATCTGCCGAAGCACCCTGCGCGGAGGAAGTTTCTTCTTCCCGATCAGACGCTGATCCGCTTTCGGCAGATACCGCGGTTTCAGGTATTATTTCTATAAATGTGCCGTCGTTTTCTCTTGTCTGCGGCGTTAAATTTGGCGCAGATTCGACCTCCTCTCCGCGCGCAAAAAAGCCTGACTCCTGCAAAGCCCGCACAGAATTTGTAATCCTGTCTTTGTTTGCAAAAAAAAGCACAAACACAAGAAGAATAAAGGCAATCCAGAAAAGGCATCCGAAAGGGGCCTGTTTCCGTTTTTTTTCAGGCGGCATAGGCGAATAATACAGCGGAATATCGGCGGTATGCAAGGGCGTTTTTTTGCTTTATACTGTATGCATGAATAGCGGCGATTCAGAAAGCAAGGTTCTCGAAGGGATTTCCGTTTTTCCCGGAACAGTTTACGGCGAGTTCTTTGTGCCTGAAGAAATTCAGCCGTCGGCTCTTCCGTTCAGGAATATTACGCAAAAGCAGGCCGAAGCTGAAGGAAACCGCTTTCAGGGCGCCATTGAGCTTGCAAAAAATGAAATTGCTTTTTTGCAGGAAGGCGGCGGGGAAGTCCAGCGCGAAATACTCGGTGCGCAGCTTTTAATGCTCTCTGACCCTGAGTTTATTCCGCTTGTAAAAAGCACAATAGAAACGCGGCTTATTAACGCCGAAGCTGCGCTTCGCTCCTGCATTGACTCATCGGTTGAAGCCCTGCGCTCTTCCGGCAGCGATTTTCTTGCGGCGCGCGCGGCGGATATTGAGGACGCTTTTGGGCGCGTTATGCAGAAGCTTCTGCTTAGCGACAAGCCCCGCGGGGCATCGGGCGGCTCTTTTTCAGCTGAAAATCTTAAAGGAAAAATACTTGCAGCTTTTAACATTGCGCCGTCAGAGGCGGTTTCCCTTAAAAATTCAGGGATTGCCGCCATTATAATGGAAGAAGGCGGTCCTGCATGCCATGTGGCAGTCCTCGCGAAAAGCTGGGAAATCCCTGCGGTGCTGGGCGTTTCAGGGCTTATGAAAGCGCTTTCAAGCCTGCCCGAAGGCAGCCGCATTCTGGTGGACGGCGCGAGCGGAAAAATTGTAACAGGCCTTTCTGAAAAAGAAGCGGAAAAATACGCGCGCGCCGTGCCCGTTGCAAATAGGCAAAGCCGCAGTAAAGAGCAGGAAAGGCTTAAATGCGAAACGGCGGACGGCGAAGGCTTTTCTATCCTTGCGAATATCGCCATGCCCGATGAATGCGCCGATGCTTTCGCAATGGAAGGAATCAGCGGCGTGGGGCTTTTCCGCACGGAGTTTCTTTTTCTTCAAAGCGGGGATTTTCTTCTTGCAGATGAGGAAATGCAGTTTAAGGCTTATAAGACTGCGGCAGAGGCTTGCGGCGGGCGTGTCCTGACTATCCGCACCATGGACATAGGCGGGGACAAGGCGCTTCTTTCGCAAACTGCGCTCCGTGAAAAAAACCCGCTTTTGGGCTGGCGCGCGCTTCGCTACTGCCTTTCCGAGCGGGAAGTTTTCAAGACACAGCTTAAGGCGATTCTCCGCGCTTCTGTCTTTGGAAACGTGCGCGTCATGTTCCCGATGGTAACTTCACTGGCAGAGCTTGACGAGGCGCTTTCTATTTTAGAAGAAGCGAAAGAGTCCTGCCGCAGGGAGGGCTTACCCTTTGACGAAAGCATAAAAGCCGGCGCAATGATTGAAGTGCCTTCTGCCGCAGTGTGCGCGGATTTAATCGCCGGACGTGTTTCGTTTATGTCCATCGGAACAAATGACTTAATACAGTACACGACAGCAGCTGACAGGGAAAACCCGAAAGTAGCGTATTTGTATGATTCTTTTGAGCCTGCCGTGCTGCGGCTTATAAAGCATGTGATACAATGCGGAGAAAAATCAGACGTTGAAGTTTCGGTATGCGGGGAGATGGCGGGAGAGCCGCTCAGCGCGTGTTTGCTATTTGGGCTGGGCTTGCGCAAATTCAGCATGGCGGCGACTTCAGTTGCAGCTGTCTCAAAGGCGCTTTCGGCTTTTGCCTCGCCTTTGCTGACAGACAGCGCAAAAAAGGCGCTTGAATGCTCTACCGGAAAAGAAGCCTTAAGCATTTTTAAGTCGGCGCTTAATATCCGCGCTTAAGCGAAACTGCCTGCTTTTAATGGAAGAAATGAGAGAAATAGAAGAGAAAGAACACTTTGCTGAAAGCGGAGCTGCTGGGATTGCATATGCTGAAGAGCGCGTTTTCCCCGAGACTGCCGAATACAAAAATCTTCCTCTTGTTGCAATAGCGGGCCGCCCGAATGTAGGGAAATCAACGCTTTTTAACAGGTTCCTCCGTGCGCGGAGGGCAATCACTGATCCCACCCCAGGCGTTACGCGGGACGCTGTAGAAGAAAAAGCTTTTCTTTGCGGAAAGCCCCTGCGCCTTATGGATACGGGCGGCTTTAAGCTTGACCACGGCAAAGGCGGCGCAACAGAAACGAAAATCGACATGCTTGTTACCGAAAAAACAAAAGAAGCGATTAAGGCCGCCGACTGCATTGTCCTTCTTTTAGAAGCAGGAGAAATAACGCCCGAAGACGAGGAGTTTATAGCGCTTCTGCGACCTTGCTGGAACAAGGTGCTCGGCGCGGTAAACAAAACGGAAGGTGGGCGGCGAGAAGCTGAAGCGTGGAATTTCCTCTCGCTTGGCTTTAAGCAGCTTTTCTTTATAAGCGCCGAGCACGGCGACAACACGCAGGAGCTTGCCGAGGCTATTGTTTCCGCGCTTGATTTTTCCGCTGTTATAATGGAAGAAAAGGAGGAAGCTCCCGCCATTAAAATAGCGATTGCGGGCAAGCCTAACACGGGAAAATCTACGCTAGCAAACCTCCTTGCGGGAAGAGAGCTTTCGATTGTGTCGGATGCCGCGGGCACTACGCGCGATGTTGTTGAAGGCAACTTTGCTTACAAAGGCAGGAATTTCCAGCTGCTTGACACGGCAGGGATAAGAAAAAAAAGCCGCGTAAACGAAAACATCGAGTATTATTCCGTGAACCGAGCGGTAAAGGCAATTAAAAACGCCGATATTGTCTTTCATATAATAGACGCAGGCGAGGGGCTTACGGAACAAGACAAAAAAATTGTGTTCCACGCCTGCGAAGCGGGAGCAGGCGTTATCTTCGTTCTTAACAAGTGGGACACAATGCCTCCGGACAAAAAAGCCTTTAAGGACGCAACATCTAAAATGCGAATAATGTTTGCTAAAATGGAATATGCGCCCGTTATCCGCCTTTCGGCCCTTAAAGGCGAAGGCATAGCGGAACTTCTTGACGCCGCGCTCGCTCTCTACGGGCAGCTCTCAAAGCACATTGAAACTTCCGCGCTTAACATGGCACTTGCGGACTGGCAGCAGGCTTATCCGCCCCCATCTTCCCCTCGCGGAAGAAGCCGCCTCAAGTATATAACGCAGGTGAGGACAAACCCCGTCAAGTTTCTGCTTTTTGCCACAAGGTCTGCAGCCCTCCCGCAGCAGTATCTTTCGTACCTTTCAAATTGCATCCGCCGCGACTTTGGCTTTTCGCAGATTCCCTTTTTGCTTGAGCTTAAAGAAAACCGCGGGAAGAAGGAGAGCGCAAAGTGAACAGGGGCGGAAACTCATACGGCTTTTCAGGCTTTTCGATTGGGCAGGTTGAGCGCATGATTGGCGTAAAGGCACATATTCTCCGCTATTGGGAAGAGCAGATTCCGCTTATCCGCCCGCAAAAAGATTCGCTTGGCAGACGCTTTTATTCTGCGAGAGATGTTTCGCTCCTTTACAGGCTAAAGTATCTCATTTATGTAAAGCACTTTACGGCGCTTGGCGCGGGCGAGCAGCTTTTGCGGGAGCTTTCGGGCAATGCGGCGGGAACAAAGAATGCGATTATAATACAGGAAGTGCGGCGGGAATTGATGGAAATCTACAACATTGTCACATCGGAGAGCTGCGTTACGGAAAATCCTGATGCTTCTGCACCCGAAGCCGCAGAAACCGCTGACAACGCTAAAGACAGCGAGCCGTAAACAACATGACGCAAAGAAAGAGCGGCGCGGATTCCGGAGGCGCTTTGGAAGAGCCTTTTTACGTTGCCGTCTTGCGAAAAAAGCACAAAATCGCTGTGCCGGCAAAGCCTGAACCGAAGACGAAACGCACATTAAAGGGCAGGTCTGTACCCGCGCTGAAAAAACCTGCGCATGCGACTCAAAGAGGCGCGGTTATTTGCGCAGAAATACCGATAGATAACGCAAGCGGCACAAAAGGCTTCAAAAGCGTTTTTCCGCCGCTGACGGAAGAAGCCTCATCCCTTATAGCCGCATTCGGCACTCTCCTTCGCGGAGTATTTCCGCTCAAGCCTCAGCAGCAAAGCAGCCTTCCTGACCGCGTGCGGAAGCTTTCGCATCTTTTAACCGATACACGGAGCGAAAGACCCGCCGGCTACATGAATAATCCTGCCTATCTTTCGGCATACGCTTATTATTTTTTATGGTGGAACATTATTCGCCTTTCGCGCCTTTTCACGGGGCTAAACCCCGCGCAGAATCTGCCTGAAAGCTTTGCAGCCGTTGACTTCGGTTCAGGACCTTTGGCTGCCGTGTGCGCTCTCTGGATTGCCTGCCCTTATCTTCGCAAAAAGAAAATCCGCTGGTACTGCATTGACATTTCGCGCGAAGCCCTCGCCGCGGGCGAAAAGATTTATCTGCGGCTTGCCGCCAAGACAGGCGGCGAGCCGTGGAAAATTATTCGCATAAAAGGAAGCCTCGACACGGTAATAAAGGAAAAGGCGGCGCTTGTTGTCTCGGCGAATGTCTTTAACGAGATCATGTACATGTGCGGCTCATCTGAAAGCAAAAGCCGCCGCGTTGCAGCGAAAAAGCCCTTTGCGGCAAAAAATGCCTTTGAAGCGCTTTCAGCTTTTGCAGCACCCAAATGCGAAATGATTGTCGCGGAGCCAGGCAACCCTGACGGCGGCGCCTTTATAACGAGGATAAGGAAAGTCGCGCTTGCCGCAGGCTTTGCGCCTCTTTCGCCCTGCCCGCATACGGAGCGATGCCCTTTTCCTGGCTCAAGGCGTGAAAAATGGTGCCACTTTGCCTTTGACGCGGAGTCCGCGCCTGAAAAGCTTATCCGCCTTTCAAAGAGCGCGGGGCTTCCGAAAGAGCGGGCTGTTCTTTCATTTATCTATCTTGTAAAAAACGGGGAAGAGCCTCTTAAAAAGGATTTTAAGAGCGAAGAGCGTATTATCCCCGCTCGCGTCCTGTCAGAAAAAATCCGCCTTCCCGAAAGAAAAAGCGGGCACTATTGCTGCTCGGAGCTTGGAATGCTTCTTCTTTCAGGGAAAGAAGAGCGAGCAAAAAGCGCAAACTTGGCATCAGGCGAGCTTCTTGAGCTGCGGCTTAAATGCGTTCCTCCGCCTGATGCAGAGCGCGACCCCGTAACGGGGGCTCTTGTCGTTAATTTTGCGCAAAAGCCGGAGGAATCCCAAAGCGGGCGGCGGCACCAGCGAAGCCCGAGGGCGGCTCGGCACTTGCAGGGTTCACAGGATTCAGCGGGTCAACGCCGTAACGTTTCGCGAGCTGTGAGCGGGCGGCATTCAAGTCGCGCGGGTAAGGCGCGGTAAACTCAACACACTTCCCCGTTTCAGGGTGCGCAAAAGCAATCTTAAAGGCGTGAAGCGCAAGGCGGCTTATAAGCGGTTTTTCTTCAAACTTGTCGCCTCGCCACGAGCTTTTGAAATCCGAAAGATAAAGAGGCTTATCCCTGCCGTAAAGAGAATCGCAGACAATGGAAAAGCCTAAAACCCGCAGGTGGGCGCGGATTTGGTGCGTTCTTCCGGTAAGGGGCTGAGCTTCAATCCAGCTGTAAGCCCCGCAGCGGCCAAAATTTCTAAACAGCGTCAAAGCCTTTTTGCCCCGCCGCCTGTCGGGAATAGTCCTGTGTGCCCTGTCGCCGTCCGCTCGCAGTGGCTCTGAAACTGACGTGCTCTCCCATTCGGGGCTGCCGTAAATAAGCGCGTGGTATGTCTTTTTCACCCTTCGGTTTTCAAACTCCGCGCAGAGTTTCTTGTGTGCCTCGCTGTTGAGCGCGTAAACCACAAGTCCCGATGTTTCCCTGTCAATCCTGTGCACGGCGAAAAGCCTCTCATCTTGCTCGCAGATTGAAGCGGCGGCAAGATCAAGGCGCGGCGCGTCCGGATTCCAGCGGTCGGAAGCCACGAGAAGCCCCGCCCTTTTGGAGAGAACGGCAATCGATGTGTCTTTGTATATAATGGAAAAGAGCGCGTCTTTGCTCAATTGATTGTCTCTATATCGTAGGGCGTTTCTTGGTAAACAAAATAGTTAAGCCAGTTTACAAAAAGCAGGTTCGCGTGGGCGCGCCAGCCTACAGAAGGAATCTTTGAAGGATCATCGCCAGGGAAATAATGCAAAGGAATTTCGATGTCAAGCCCGCGCCCAATGTCGCGGCGGTACTCTTTTGCAAGCGTATCCGCGTCATACTCGGCGTGCCCAGTTACAAAAATGCGCCTTCCCCCGTTCCCTGCAAGGAGAAAAACGCCCGCCTCATCCGACTCCGCAAGTATTTCAAGGTCAGGGCAGCGGGCGGCATCCTCGCGGCGGATTGCAGTGTGTCGGCTGTGCGGCGCCTTAAAAACATCGTCAAAGCCGCGCACAAGTTTGTGCTTGGGGTTCAGCACTTTATGTTCAAAAATGCCGAAAACCTTTTTTTCAAGCGAACATTTTTCTATCCCGTAAAAATGATATAGCGCCGCCTGCGCCGCCCAGCAGATAAAAAGCGTACTGTAAACGTGCGCCGTACTCCAGTCCATAATCGCTTTTAGCTCATCCCAATAGTCAACTTTTTCAAACGGAAGGTTTTCCACTGGGGCACCGGTTATAACAAGCCCGTCAAACTTTTTCTCCTTTACGCTTCTGAAAGTGCGGTAAAACGCCTGCAGGTATTCCGCGCTTGTGTTCACAGAAACATGGCTTTCCATAGTTAAAAACGTAATTTCAACTTGAATCGGCGTGTTCCCCAGAAGGCGCAGAAGCTGTGTTTCTGTTACCTGCTTTGTCGGCATAAGGTTTACAATGGCTATTTCAAGCGGGCGAATATCCTGCGTGGAAGCGCGGCTAATATCCATTACAAAGATGTTTTCATCTGCAAGCGTTTTCGCGGCAGGAAGCCTAGCGGGGATTTTTACAGGCATAAGAGTAACGTCCTTTGCCGGTCTTTTGCTTTACCGGCAGGAAGAAGTGTACAGAAAAAAAGCGGGCGCGGCAATGAGGTTAGTTTTTAGTTCTTACCCTCATTGACACTCCCTCTTGCTTTCATCATCATTAGAGCATGGCATCCCGCTCATGGAGTTCCCCTGCCCTCGTGTTAAGCCTTTCAGCCTTTGGCGAGGCTAACAGGGAGGCTTCCGTGCTTACAGAAGATCGCGGGCTCATAAAGGCGGCGGTGTTCGGCGGGCCTAAAAGCCGCTTGCGGGCGGCAGCCGCGCCGTATCATTCGGGGCGAATGTGGTTTTACAGCGACCCCGTAAAGAAAACAACGAAAATCACAGACTTTGACGTGCAAAATTGGCGCGAGGGAATCCGCGAAAGCCTTGCTAAAACGTGGAGCGCTTCCCTCTGCGCGGAGGTTGTGTTGCGCTCGCACGGAAGCGCAAGCTGGCGGCTTGTAAACGGCTTTCTTGACGGCATTAATCTTTCAGATGAGAGCGCCTGCGAGCCGGCGTTAATCCGTTTTTTGTGGCGCGTGATTGCCGCCGCAGGCTTGCGCGTGGATATTGAAACCTGCGCGCGCTGTGGCAAGGTGGCTGACGGCGGCATGCTCTGGTACATTCCTGTTGAGGACGGATGCGCCTGCGAGGAGTGTACAGCTCAAGCGGAGATGACTTTCCCGCTTTCTGCCGAAAGCCGCTTTTACCTTGCCGCGGCGGAAAGCGCTAATATGAGGGCATCGCGCGCGCTTCCCCTTTCGGCGCAATCTTTAAGCGCTTTGCGGGACTTTCTCTTCTTTCTTGCAGAGAAAATGCTAGGCGGAAAGCTAAAGACTGTGCGGTCCGCCGCGGGGCTAATTTAGCACTGCATATTATGGAAGAAAAGTGTACATAATGGAGGAAACATGACAGCCTGTGATGTTATTGCAAAGAAAAGGGACGGCGGGGAGCTAAACGATGAAGAAATCCGCTTTATGATAGAAGGCTGCTCAGGCGGAACAATCCCAGATTACCAGATTTCAGCATGGCTTATGGCTGTGTTTCTTCGCGGCATGAGCGTTGAGGAAACAGCTTGCCTTACACAGGCGATGCTGCATTCGGGCAAAGTGCTTGACCTCTCCGACATTGCGGGCGTAACTGCGGATAAGCATTCGACGGGCGGCGTAGGCGATAAAATCTCCATTCCGCTTGCCCCCATTGCCGCCGCCTGCGACGTTGTTGTGCCGATGATGAGCGGGCGCGCCTTAGGCTACACAGGCGGCACTCTTGACAAACTAGACGCAATAAAAGGGTACAAGACACGCCTTACGGAGGGGGAGTTTCGCGGCGTGCTAAAGGCTTGCGGCTATGCGATGACGGGACAAACCGCAGAGATTGCGCCCGCCGACAGAATCCTTTATTCACTGCGCGACGTTACGGCGACAGTTGAGTCAATTCCGCTAATTACGGCAAGCATAATGTCTAAAAAGGCGGCGGAGGGAACGGCTGCGTTAGTCTTTGACGTAAAGTGCGGCAAGGGCGCCTTTATGAAGGCGCAAAAGGACGCTGAGGCGCTCGCCCGTTCCCTTGTTAACACGGGGAAGGCTTTTGGCAAGGCTTGCTCCGCCCTTATTACCGCAATGGATGAGCCCTTAGGCCGCGCGGCGGGCAACTTTTTGGAGATAGAGGAGTCGATGGACATTCTAGAAGGAAAGGGGCCTGCTGATACTTCATTCTTGACGATTGAGCTCGCCGCTAGAATGTGCCTTCTTTCAGGCAAAGCTAAGAGCGTTGATGAGGGTCGCGTTATGGCAACGCGGGCAGTTGAAAGCGGCAAGGCGATGGAGCTTTTCCTTAAAAACGCAGAGGCGCAAGGCGCGGATATTTCAGTCCTGCTTGCAGACAGGGGCAAGCGACGCTCCCCGTGGAAGGGGGAGATTCGCGCGGCAAAAAGCGGCTTTATCGCAGGGATTGACGCGCTTGAAGTTGGCAAGGCGGGTGTGCTTTTAGGCATTGGCCGCACGCGGGCAGATGAGGATGTCTGCCCCGACGCGGGAGTAATCTTTTTTGCAAAAAAGGGCGCTAAAGTAAAAAAAGGCGATATAATAATGGAAGTTTACGCAAAAAATAGCGAAAGCCTTGCAGAGAGCGCGGCTATTTTAGAGCAAGCCGTGAGCTATTCTGATGAGGAAGTCGCGGCGCATGACGCGGTAATCATCAAGGAAATAAGCGAGTAACGCTGTACAGTGTGTGAGCGAAATTCTCGCTATCATCTATAGAAGAGAATTGAAAAGAGACTAACAACATGGAAGAAGAGAGTAGCGGCCTTAAGCGCCGCTGGGTTAAAAAGGACATTGACAGGGAAGCTGTCAGGCTTATGGCTAAAAAATTGCGGTGCAAGCCGCTTGCAGCTTCAATACTCGTGCGGCGCGGCATTACCGAAGGCGAGGACGCACTTTTTTTTCTTGAAGACGACCCGCGCTTTATGCATTCGGCGTTCCTCTTTAAGGACATGGAAAAGGCTGTAGACAGGGTTCTACGTGCAAAAGATGAGGGCGAGAAGGTCCTTATTTTTGGCGACAGGGATGTTGACGGCATTACGGGCACGGCCATCCTTTATAACGCGCTCACCGAGCTGGGCATTGATGTTGCGGCGCGGGTGCCGACGGGAGATGAGCCCTACGGTCTTACAATAGAGGCGGTTGAGACGTTTCAGGCGGCTTACGGCTCTCTTATCATCACGGTTGACTGCGGAATTTCTTGCATCAAGGAAATCGCCCGCGCGAATGAGCTAGGCGTTGACGTTGTGGTGCTTGACCATCACACACCGCCGGACATTCTGCCGGAAGCCGCGGCAATCATAAATCCACATGTGGAGGGGTCGGGCTACCCCTTTAAGAACCTCTGCGGCTGTGCTGTCGCGTGGAAGTTTATCACAGCGTTGCGCTTTGGCATGACAGAAATGTACAAGCAGAGCGTGTGCCTCCTCAACGTGCGCCCGCTCAACGACGCTTACTGTGTTGAAGTCATCAAAACGGTGAACATGACAGAAAGGGAGCGCATAAGCGAGGTGCTGGTGCCCGGCATGGTTGACTTTCAGCACACGCGGCTCCCCGCCGTCCTTGAAGGGCAGCACATTTTTGTCTGGGACGGTGCAATGCAAAAGAGGCAGCTTGAAATGATTTTCGGGCCGAGCATTGAGTTCAATTTTCTTGACATTTCGGAAGAGATTGCGGCGGAAATCCCCTCTCTTAGCAGCATGAGTCTTCTTAAGCTCAAGGAGTATTCGAAGATTTCGCGCTATATGGACAAGGGCACGTCAGAGATTGAAAGCTTTTTTAATATTTTTGTTACCTTTGTACAAAAAAAGACAGCCGCCTTTACCGAGCGCGAGGAACGGGAATTGCAGCTTGTCGCGCTCGGCACGATTGCGGACATTATGCCGCTTAAAAACGAAAACAGAATCCTTGTGCGCCGCGGGATTGCCTCTATTAACCGCGCGCCCGTTCCCGGCCTCTTTGAGCTTCTTTCGCTTCAAGACCTTGCGGGAAAAGAGCTTACCTCAACCGATTTAAGCTGGCGCGTTACGCCTATCCTTAACGCCGCAGGAAGAATGGGAAGCCCCGAAAAAGCCTTGCGCCTTTTGCTGACCGGTGTTCCCCAAGACGAGCGGCAAAAGCTCGCTGTGCTGATTGTCGCTATGAACGAAAAAAGAAGGGAGCTTGAAAAGGAAACTTGGATTACAGCCGAGCCTTTGGCCTACGAGAGCTTTAAGCGCAACTTTGAGCGCATTGCTTTTGCGGCGGGAACAGAAATAAACCGCGGAATTACAGGGCTTACAGCCGCCCGCATGTCTAGGCACTTTAGCGCGGTGTCTGTTGCGGTGTCAATAAAGGAGGACGGCACCGCTGTAGGGTCAATGCGCTCGTCGGGCGGGGTAAACTTAAAGGCTATCTTAGAGCTTTGCAGCGATCTTTTTAGCGATTACGGTGGGCACGCTTTTGCGGCGGGCTTTACGGTTAAAGAGGGTTGCCTTAAAGCCCTTGAAGAGCGCATTCACTCAATAGCGGAAGACTTAGAAGTGCCAGAAGAAAATCCCGATGACGTGATAGCGATAGATGCTGAATTGCCGCATGAATGCGTAACGCCGGAGCTCCTCGATATTGCCGACTGCTTCGAGCCCTTTGGCGAAGGAAACGCCCCGCTTCAGTTTCTTGTGCGCGGGGTGAAGATTATAGATGCCGCTATAATTGGCAAAACAGGAGAGCACGTTAAGCTCACCCTTGACTGCGGAAAGTTCAAGTGGCCCGCTCTTTACTGGAATGCCGCCGAGCGTTGCGGCAGGGATTTTGCCATCAAGGACAGGATAGACGCTGTTTTCCGCGTGTCAAAAAATTTCTTTAACGGCGCGGTTACCCCGCAGATGATTATAACCGACTTGCAAAGGACAGCAGAAAGCTCAAATCTTGCAAAAAGGGCAGTGCAGGCTGAAGCCGCGGGGTCGGGGAGGATGTCAGAATGAAAAGAATGAATATGTTTGCAGGGGCGGCGGCGCTTTTTCTTTTTTCGCTTTGCCCGCTTTTCGCAGGGGGGAGGGCAGAAAGCAACAAAGCACCCGCCATTGAGGTAACGCTCCCTGAAAGCGGCGTTGCCGGGGATGCCGCCGTTGCGCTATTCCGCACGAATGAGCCGCTTAGCTCAAGCGTCCTCCTGCTAAAAAGCGAGGGAGGTTCTCAAGTAGCTTCAACCAAAGGCTTTCTTTTTGCATCAGAAAGCGCAAGGCGGGGAAGAGCACCCCGATACACGTATGCGGCTGTCATAGCCTTTCCCGTAACGCTAGAAAGCGGCAACTACGTCTTTGAGTATGCTCTCACGCTAGAAACCGGACAGGAAATTACCGACAACTCTGAAGTGAGCGTTACCGCCCCGCAGTGGGCAAGCGAGGACATCTACCTTGACGAAAGGAACACCGCAATCAGGACGGATGTGGGCGCGGAAAGAATGGCGCAGGTTGACAAGCTTAACGCCGTTCTCTTTTCTTTTGACGAGGAAGCCCCCCGCTTCGCTACGGGATTTGTCCGTCCCGTTGAAAGCGAGCGAATCACGTCAGGTTTTGGCGACAGGCGGGTTTATCTTTATTCCGGCGGCGGCAGCTCAGCTTCAATCCATTACGGCATTGACTTCGGCGTGCCTACGGGAACGCCTGTAGCCGCTGCGGGGGACGGAATTGTAGCTATGGCGGAAGAGAGAATATCCACAGGCTATTCCGTTGTCATTGAGCACCTGCCGGGCGTTTTTAGCCTTTATTATCACCTTGACGAGCTTATCTGCAAGGAAGGAGACGAGGTTTCGGCGGGCGACATTATAGGAAAGTCAGGCGCTACGGGGCTTGCGACGGGCCCGCACCTTCACTGGGAGTTTAGGGCAAACGGGGAGGCTGTCTCTCCTGACTTTTTCTTGAACGGCGGCCTTGCGGGGCTCATGCAATAGCTTAACTCAAGAATTTGTTAATTAGGAGTGAAAACTCTTTGTTGATCGTTGACAAAACCCGCTCATTTTGCTAGCGTTGTCCTTGCAATATTGGCGGGGGAGCCCGAAAGGAGGTGATGTCTAGTGGCTCGCATTGTAGTGGATGATTCCGAGAACCTAGAAAAGGCTATAAAGCGCTTTAAGCGCATGGTCGAAAAGGAAGGAATTATCCGTGAGTGGAAAAAGCGGGAATTTTACGAAAAGCCTTCTACAATCCTTAATAGAAAGAAAAAGGCTCTCCGCAGAAAGCTTATGAAGAAAAACCGTAAGCTAAAGGACGGCAGAAATTATTGATTTTCTCCAGAGGCAGATATTATTCTGCCTCCGCGCACTTGAGTTTATGAGGATAAATCGAATTAATGGCAACTTCGCAACAGCTGACCAGATATTATGAGCTGTACAAGAACATTTATGTTACATTCACAAAAGAAGTTATAAGCCTGCTCGGGTTGCAGACCAAGTTTGTTTTTATAAAAGCAGATAACATGCAATGGCCGTGTGTAATTAATTCTTCATCGCTTCTTGGAGCAAAGGTAATCGCAGGGACAAAAAACGGTCTCGTTGCAAAAATACAAAAAGACACGTCTGCGCTCAGCCTGAGGTTTTCTTTCGCTGACAACGAAAACAAAGAGCCTGTTTCTTTTTTTATCAACTCCAAGCTTGTAGGCTTTTCTCCGTATGGCGCCGCCGACAGCGACCTCGTTTTGCTCCAGCTTCAGTACCTGCAGCGCGCGCCGGATTTTCTGATTGAAAAGCTCGGCTTTTTTCTTGATGCCAACGTAAACTCGGCGAGGCGCAAAAGCGATAGAGTTTTGATTACGCCCGATACAATGCGCAAAATCGGCATTTTGAAAAAAGAGACAATGATCTATATGCAGGAGGTTCCGCGCCGCTGCATTTTGCGCGACATTTCCTTTTCCGGCGCAAAAATCATTATGCTAGGTATGGCGAAGTTTATTCAGGACAAGGAAGTTGTGCTACGCATTGATTTTGATGAGCCGCGAACGGCGATCGGGCTTCATGGCAGCGTTGTCCGCACGGAAGATGTCGACGGGCGCAAAGATCTAATTGCAATCGCAATCCACTTTTTTGAAAAAGATATTCCCATGACATACAAAATGCATTTGAACAACTATTTTGCAACACAGACAAAGCATTCAATCGTGCACAACCAAGTTCAAAGCGAGCCGACAGCCGCAGACATGTAAGGCTATTTCGAGCGCGGGAGATAATGCAGCAATAGCCAATGAAAGACCCTCTCGACTCCGTTGTCTTTATTCAGCTGAAAAATACTGCCGCGCTTTCAGGCAGGACTTTCCAAGGCTTTGACCCTGACATTCCGTTGCCGGTGCGCCTTGCGTCTGAAGAAGACACTGCAAGCGGGGACGCTGTTCTCGCGGCCCTTTCCGAAGAGTCGATCCTCGCGGGAATTCTCACTGTTTTTGCTTGGGATTCTGAAAACCCAAACAAGGAACATTACAGAAAACTTGCGCAGACGCTTCGCCCTAATTTGCGAGAGGAGCTGACGGAAGCCGCTCTTATTAAAATGCGCAATGGCGATGCAAATCAGGCTGAAGAGATTTTTTTGGCGCTTAAAGGCATGAATCCCACTGACAGGGAAATTACGCTTAATCTCGCGCTCCTGAATGATGAGAAAGCGCGCAAGGAAAGCGAAGCGGGCAAAGGCGACTATAGGCTTTTTGAAAAGGAAGCCGAGCGTCTTTACGGGGAGTCTATGAACATGGAGCCGCCTCTTCCGGAAGCCTTTTTTAACGCGGGATACTTTTATCTTTGGCAGAGAGAGTACACAAGAGCGCTTGAAGCTCTTAAAACCTATATGGCGCTTGAAACGAGAACAGGCGACACTGCGGAAACCAGAAAAGAAAAAGCTGAAAACCTTATCCGCGAAATCGAAGACCACAATCTCTGCGACAGCTTTTTTAAGTCCGCCAGCGATGCAATAAAAAACGGGGAAGAAGAGCGTGGCCTTGAGGATATCCGCTCTTTTCTTGAGCGCTGGCCTGACGTGTGGAACGCATGGTTTTTGCTTGGCTGGGGCTTAAGGCGGCTTGAAAGATGGAGCGAAGGAAAAAGCGCTTTTCTTAAAGCGCTTGAACTCAAGAAAAAAGCAAGCGGGCGCGGCAAGAAAAGCGCAGGCGATGATGAAACAGGCGAGGGCTTTGCAGACATTTGCAACGAGATTGCCATCTGCGCAATGGAAGAAAACAGCCTAGAAGAAGCCAAGCACTGGCTTATGGCCGCGCTTGAATACGAACCTGAAAACACAAAGATTATATCGAATCTGGGGGTTTTAGCCTGGAAAGATGGCGACTTTGAAGAAGCGGAAAGCTTTTTCAGGACAGCAGCCGAAATCAACCCCAATGACGAAACCGCGGCAGAAATGCTGCGGCAGCTTAAAAGCCTTTAACGCTGCGGCGGGCGGCTTTAAGCCGCTTTCAGTTGTATGCGGGAATTGCTTTCAGAGCTTCCAGCGTTTCAGAAGAAAGCCTGCTCCCCGCAACAATTCCATTTGCGGAAAACCACCCTTGAGGCACTTCAAGCGCGAATCTCCTAAACCCAGAGCTTTTTACAGGCGTTAAATCAAGCGGCTCCATATCAAAAATCTCGCGCAGCACGCCGCGCGAATCTATAAACGCTATTGAAAGCGGCACTAGAGTGTTTTTCATCCAAAAGCTCATTCTTTCATCGCGCGGGTAGATAAAAATCATTCCGCTGCCATCGGGGACAGACTTTCTTCCCATAAGCCCTTCGGCGCGGGAATCAGTATCCGCGGCAATTTCAGCTGTAACGCATACGGCGGCGGCTTCGTCTACCGGAATAATTTCGAGAACAATTCTGCCTGCTTCCTGGGCATCGCAGGACGCGGCACGCGCAAGCAAAAAAAGAAAAAAAGCCGCCCCCGTAAAAAAGCGCCGCAACCTCACAACAATCGCCTCCGTTTGCAGTCTTTAAGCTAAAAATCGGAAATAAAGTTTTCCCGCAGAATTTCTTCGTTAGCGCGGCTGTCATACTCCGTTTCAAGAATGGAAGCAAAAACCGCAGAATCAATGTATTTTACAGTAAGCGGGCGCTCAAGAGAAAGCCTTACTGAATTAGAAAGCCACACGGCGGCGGCGGGATTAAGCTCCTGCGGCTCGCCGTACTTTTCAGAAAGCGATGAAAAAAGCGAAAAGTAGTCAAGGCGGCTAGTGTCAAGAGCAAAGCTCATGTTATAGAGCTTTCCGTCGTAAAACTGAAACCAAGCATTGCGGATAAACGAAACCCCTGCGGTTTCAATAAGCTGGCGGTCCCCGCCGGGGATAAAGGAAACATCACGGTCGCCGCGGTAGCCGAAAATCGAATCGGCAAGGAGCGCGTCTTTCACTTCGTCAAGGGTCATCCCAAGCGACACGCCGCGGTACGAAGAGGGAAGCGGCTCGGCGGCGGGGCTTTCGCTTGGCATATCAGGGGCATCCTGCGCGAAAAGAGAGCATGAAAGGAGCGCCGCAAGCAAAAGGCGCATCGCGGGCTTTCCGCCGCGCACAATGACTTTAAGCATAAGCCGATAATATCCGCAAAAAGCGGAAAAGGCAATGGAGTTTAGAGCTTAGTGCGGCGGCAATTCAATCACAATTACGGCGACAATTCAGACACTCTTTCGGCGATAATTCAGACACACATACGTACGTATGACTGTTGCAAAATGATATGCCCCCAAAAAAGGTAACACTTTTTGTTCCCACTGGGGCGGTTTAGGTAACGCTTTTCAGCGCCACTGCATCCGTTTTGGGCAACGTTCTTTCGCTCACTGCCCCCGAAGAAGGCAA
>CAZDXD010000004.1:0-25282 GCA_964509415.1 uncultured Treponemataceae bacterium | reverse complement strand
TTTGTTGGAGAAATACATGTCAGTTACAAGAGGCAGAAACGAAACTTCAGGCGAGCCTGCCGCGCCCGCGGTTCAGGAAGAGGTTTTCGCGGGGAAACCGGAAAGCGACGGTTCCTTCAGCGAGGATTTTTTACGGGAGGCTGACCCGCCTGCGACACAAGAACACGTCGAAAAGCGGGTTGTCGTGCGCCCAAGGGCAAGAAGGCCAAAGGAGGCGACGGCAGAATCAAGGGAAAGCCTTGAGCGCAGGCCTTCGTCCCGAAAGAAAGACTTTAGCGCGGATTCCGCGCCGCAGGATGAGCAGAGGCATTCCGCGCCTGCGGGCTTTGAGGGCGAAAGCGTTTCCCGTGATTATGATTCAAAGCCCAAGCTTACAATAAATGAGCTCACCGTAATGGGAATGCATGCATTAAGGAAACTCGGCGCCCAGTACGGCATTTCTGAAGACGATCTTGCATCAATGAAAAAGCAGGAAATTGTTTTTCAGATTTTGAAATCACACACGGAGCATGGGGGAATTATATTCGCTTCGGGCTCGCTTGAAATTCTGCCAGACGGCTATGGCTTTTTGCGTTCCCCGCAGAACAGCTATCTTCCGGGGCCTGAAGATATTTATATTTCGGCCAGCCAGATAAGGCTTTTTAACCTAAAAACCGGCGACACAGTTTACGGGCAGATTCGATCTCCAAAAGACAATGAAAGGTTTTTTGCCATCATGCGCATTGAAACAGTCAATTTTGACGATGTTTCGATGGCGCGCACAAGGATTCCTTTTGACAACCTGACGCCTCTTTATCCCACCGAAAAGCTCGACCTTGAGACAACGACGGACGAAATTTCCACGCGCATTATGAATCTTTTCTGCCCCATAGGAAAGGGACAGCGCGCCATTATAAGCGCGCCGCCGCGTACTGGAAAAACAATACTCATGCAGAAAATAGCCAATGCCATAACAGCGAATCACCCGGAAGTTTATCTTATTGTCCTTCTAATCGATGAGCGCCCTGAGGAAGTTACAGATATGGAGCGCACCGTCAAGGCAGAAGTTATATCTTCTACATTTGACGAGCCTGCCACGCGCCATGTCCAAGTTACGGAAATGGTTTTGGAAAAGGCAAGGCGGCTTGTGGAGCACAGGCGCGATGTGGTGATTTTGCTTGATTCAATTACAAGGCTTGCGCGCGCATATAACCAGACTGTGCCGACATCTGGTAAGGTTCTTTCGGGCGGCGTGGATTCAAACGCGCTGCACAAGCCAAAGCGCATTTTCGGCGCGGCGCGCAATGTGGAAGAGGGCGGAAGCCTCACAATAATTTCTACGGCCCTTATCGAAACCGGAAGCCGCATGGACGAGGTTATTTTTGAAGAGTTCAAGGGCACGGGCAACAGCGAAATTGTGCTTGACAGAAAGCTTTCAGACCGCAGGCTCTTTCCTGCAATTAACATTAAAAAGTCTGGTACGCGGCGAGAGGAGCTTCTTTTAACGGAAGAGGAAATGCAGAAGATGTGGATTCTGCGCAAGGTTATAAACCCGATGGACGATACTGAAATCATCGAGCTTCTTATTGACAAAATGAAAAAATCAAAGAATAATGAAGCCTTCCTGCGCTCAATGAATACCGGCGTTGCCGCCGCAGACTGAAGCGCTGGTTTGGCTTGGAGGGATTATGAAAAAGAAGGAAAGGGACTACGACTACGCTCTTACCAAAATAACCTGCGCCTGCGGGAACGTCATCGAAACGCGCTCTACTGCGAAAGACATTCATGTTGAAATATGTTCCGCTTGCCACCCGTTTTTTACAGGCAAGCAAAAGCTCGTGGATACGGCGGGACGCATTGAGCGCTTTAATAAGCGATACAACATCAAAAACTGATAGATACGCATATAAAGGGGCTTTAATCTCGCTGTGCTAGAATAAGCCGTCTCCTCAATTCTTATGGGGGCGGCTTTTTGTGTGTGCTTTTGCTTTTATTGCTATGCGTTGCAAGGGGGCGCAAAATGGATAATTCAAGTGAAGCGGCTGTCACAATATGCATGGGCAGCTCCTGCTTTTCGCGCGGCAACAACCGAAACGCGGAAATAATCCAGCAATTTATACAAAGCAATGGACTAGAAGACACGGTTTCCTTTTCCGGCTGCCTTTGCACGGGGCACTGCAAGAATGGCCCTGTCCTCATGATCAACGGAGAGCTGATTGAAGAAGTCTTCCCTGAAATAATCCCCGATTTGCTTTCGCGGAAGCTGCTAAAGCAGGATACACCTTAAATGACGGTGCAAAACCCTATTTATACCGAGCTTGCGCAGTGCCAAGACTGCTACAAGTGCATCCGCGAATGCCCGATTAAGGCAATCTCCGTTGAGCAGGGGCACGCGAAGGTGTTGCCAGAGCTATGCGTCCTCTGCGGGCACTGCGTAACAGTCTGCCCCGCCAAGGCCAAGCGGGTAAGGGATGACTTGCCGCGGGCTAAGCAAATTGTCAAGATGAATAAGAGCGCCATCCTTTCGCTTGCGCCATCATTCGCATCCGAGTTTGCAGGGCTCCCTGTTTCTAGCATTTCCGCCGCCGCAAAGCGGCTGGGTTTTTATTGCGTTTCAGAAACGGCAATCGGCGCGGACTTTGTCTCTTCTAGTGTTGCCGAAGCGTTAAGAGAGAGTGCGGAGAAAATAGCCGCAGGCGACAAAAGCGCTCAACGTCTCTTCCTTTCTTCCGCCTGCCCTGTCGCGGTTGAATACATCAAGCAGTACCTGCCTGAGCTTAGCCCTTTTATAACGAACTTTGCCTCTCCGCTTTTGGCGCATTCGCGCTTTCTAAAGGAGCGCTTTGGTAAAAATAGCGCAGTGATTTTTGCAGGCCCCTGCATTGCAAAAAAGAGGGAATCCGATGTGTGGCAGGAGGACTTGGACTGCGCCATTTCCTTTCAGGATTTAAGAAAATGGATGGAAGAGGAGGGCGTGAGAATTGACAGCCATTATGCCGGCACCGCGGCAGAAACCTTCTCTCCATTCCGGGCGGCGAAGGGCGCGCTTTATCCTATGGACGGCGGCATGATTGTCGCTGTAAAAAAGTACAATCCGCCCGACGCTTGCGATATGATTGCCGTAACAGGGCTTGACGAAATAGGGGCGGCGCTTAAAGGGATAGACGCTGAAAACCTGCCGCGCCCGCTTTTTGTAGAGTTGCTTGCCTGCCATGGCGGTTGCGTGAATGGTCCGCTTGCTTCAAAAAAGATGCCGACTTTGGCAAAGCACGTCTCTCTTCTTAATTACGCCGCGGACGCGGCCGATGTTACATCAGAGAAGAACTTGCCGCGAATGGCTGACACTCTTCCCGTATCTCCTGCAAGCGGGGCAAGGCACAGCGAGGCGGAAATTGCGGCGGCCTTGCGCTCCGTAGGCAAGTACACGGTCCACGATGAGCTTAACTGCGGAAGCTGCGGCTACGACACCTGCCGCAGTTTTGCCGCCGCCATGCTGGATGGGCGCGCGGAAAAGGGCATGTGCGTCTCTTATATGCGCAAGCTGGCGCAGAAAAAGGCGAACGGGCTTATCAAGACAATTCCGTCCGGTGTTGTAATTTGCGATTCCAACCTTGTGATTGTCGAATGCAATGAGAATTTCGCGAAGCTGATGGGGCCGCAGATTGAAGAGCTTTTTGAGGCAAAGCCCGGTCTTGAAGGGGCGGATCTTTCTAAAATCACCTCGCTTGCCAAGTACTTTGGCGATGTTGCTTCTGAGGATGGCCCTGACGTAGTGGAGCACGAGGTGCGAGAGGGAAAGAAAATACTTCACGCGGTGATTTTTTCGCTAGAAAAGGGCCAGAGCGCGTGCGGTGTTATCCAAGACATTACCGCGCCGCAGGTTCAGCGCGCGCGGGTAATCAAGCAGGCGCAGAATGTTATCGACAAGAACCTTGCGGTTGTGCAAAAGATAGCCTTTTTGCTCGGGGAAAACGCTGCCGAAACTGAAGCAATCTTGAACTCGATTATCGAGTCGTTTGCGGCCGATGCCGAGGAAGATGCATGAATACCGTACCGCCTGCCAACACCTTTGTTGAGGTCGGGCATTACCAGATGTGCAAGCACGGGCAGGGCGCGCCCGGCGATATGTTTCTTTCGGAGAAAAGCGACGACACGGGCCGCATCATTTCCGTGCTCTCCGATGGGCTAGGCTCCGGGATAAAGGCGGGCGTGCTTTCAACGCTTACCGCGACAATGGCGCTAAAGTTTGTCGCCGCGGACATTCCGATAAAGCGCGCGGCAGAAATCATCATGAACACGTTGCCCGTTGACAGCGAGCGGGGCATTAGCTACGCCACCTTTACGCTTGTCGACATTGTGCCCAATAATCCTGTGCGCATAATGGAGTACGACAACCCCGGCTACCTTTTGGTCCGCTCCAACGTGATTGTAGAGCCGATTAAGGACTTTTCGCCCATCGAGCGCAAGGACAAGAACACAGGTCCTCGCCGCGAGGCTCTTCTTTCTTATTCCGAGTACGCGGCGCGGCCGGGGGACAGGCTCATCTTCTTTTCTGACGGAGTGTCGCAGTCCGGCATGGGGACAAAGCCCTATCCCTTTGGCTGGGGCGAGGTGGCCGCCCACGACTTTATACTGGAAAAGATAGAGGAGGCGCCAGAAATCAGCGCGCGCGAGCTTGCGCGAAAGGTTGTCATGCAGGCTGCGCTTCACGACGCGCGCAAGGCAAAGGACGACATCACCTGCGGCGTCATCTACTTTAGGCACCCGCGCGACCTCTTGGTCATCACAGGGCCGCCCGTCAATCCGGAGCGGGACGCGGAATTGGCGAGAATCTTCCGCTCCTTTAGCGGCAAGAAAGTCCTTTGCGGCGGCACGACGGCGAACATCATCTCGCGCGAGACGGGCAAGCCCGTTTCCATCGTGCTCAAGAACCTTGACCCCGTCGTGCCTCCCGTCTCCACTATGGAAGGAGCTGACCTTGTAACGGAGGGGATTATCACGTTAGGCAAGGCCGCAGAGCTCTTGGAGCATAGCGCCGAGTACGGCAAGTCGGGGCTCCTTGAGGCGGAGCGCAAAAACGGGGCTACCATGCTCGTGCAGCTCCTTTTGGATAGCGACCGCATTACCTTTGTCGTGGGCACGCAAATAAACGCCGCTCACCAAGACCCAAACATGCCGATGGAGCTTGAAATTCGCAGGAATGTCATCAAAAAGATAGCGAAGTTGCTTTCGGAAAATTACCTAAAGGAAGTTTCAGTTTCTTATATGTGATGGATTAAGGCGCTATCCCTTATGACTTATTCTTTTTGGCTAAATCTCTTAAACTCGCACTGACTAGGAGGATGCAGCAATGGAGAAAAAAATCACCGTAAATATCTGCGCCGGGACCGCCTGCTTTGTGATGGGCTCTTCCGACATTCTGCTTTTGGAAGAGCACCTGCCTGCCCACTTGAAAGACTCTGTCGACATACATGGGTCAACCTGCCTTGGCTACTGCAAAGACCAAGAAAACGGCAAGGCGCCGTTTGTTTTAGTCAACGGGGAGCTTATGGCGGGGGCGAGCCTTTCCTCCGTGATTTCAAAAATACAGGAGATTGCGGATGCTTAACATCAATAACGGCGCGGCGAACATAAAGCGCGAAATCCTTATACGGATCGCTAAGCTGCAGTTTGAGGGCCGCCTTGAGGATGGCGTTCACTTTATTGCGAGGCAGATGTTCCCGCGCGGTCAGGAGCCAATCCGATGCTGCATTTTTCATGACAGGGAGCTGTGCCGCCAGCGCGTTATAGCGAGGCTCGGCTTTAGCCTTGAGGAATACGATGACGAGAGAACTCTCGCCTCATATGCGAAAGCCGCCCTTGCGCGCGAAAAACCGACAGAGCCCATGCTTACGGTTTTGCACGATGCCTGCAACGCCTGCGTTAGGTCGCACTATTTGGTAACGAGTGCGTGCCAAGCTTGCCTTGCGCGACCGTGCATGATGAACTGCGCTAAAAAGGCAATTACAATAGAAGGACACCGCGCGCATATCAACCCAGAGTCTTGCGTAAACTGCGGGCTTTGTATGCAAAACTGCCCGTACCACGCAATAATTAAGGTGCCCGTGCCGTGCGAGGAGGCTTGCCCTGTGGGGGCTATCAGCAAGGACGAGAAGGGCAAGGAGCGCATTGACTACAGCAAGTGCATTTTCTGCGGCGCGTGCATGCGTGAGTGCCCTTTCGGTGCGATGATGGATAAGGGGCAGCTTGTCGATGTAATAAAACACATCATGTCGGGCAAGAAGGTTGTGGCAATGTACGCGCCCGCTCTTGCCGCGCAGTTTCGCGCCGCACCTGGCCAGCTTGAAGGCGCCTTGAAAGAGGCAGGCTTTTACAAGACATTTGAGGTGGCCTTTGGTGCTGACATAACGGCGGACAAGGAAGCTGCCGAGTTCGAGGAGAGAATGGAGAGGGGGGACATTCTAATGACAACATCGTGCTGCCCGGCATACGTCCGCGCGGTTAAGATACACGCTTCATCCCTTGTCCCGTGCATTTCCGACACCCGCTCTCCCATGCACTATACGGCGGCGTTTGCAAAGAAAGAAAACCCCGACTATGTAACCGTGTTTATCGGTCCGTGTCTTGCTAAGCGAAAGGAAGGCCTTGATGACGAGTTTGTGGACTATGTTCTTTCGGCGGAGGAAATCGGCGCTCTTTTTGTGGCGAAAGATATCGATGTTGCAAAGAGCGAAGCGATTTTGCCGGAGCACCCCGCCACGCCGAGCGGCAGGAACTTTGCGCATTCAGGCGGCGTTGCTAATGCCGTGCGCATAAGGCTTAAAAACCCCGACATTCTCCGCGCGGCGGTTATCGATGGCCTAGACAAGAACGGAATGAAGCAACTCAACGCCTATGGAAAAGCGGTCGCTTCGGGAAAGCCGGCTGACGCAAACCTTGTTGAGGTGATGGCTTGCCAAGGCGGGTGTATTGCAGGTCCTTCGGTCATTTCTAACCAGAAAATCGCGGAGGTGCAGCTTAAAAAGTACGCTGATGCCGGGGCGCAACCCGACGGTCGTCCTGTGGAAGCAACCGACAACTAAATTACCGCTCGCCTGTTTGCCTGCCGGCAGCAGCACGCTCTTTTCTTATTTTTTTTTATTTGCATTCCATTTGCGGAGGCGGAATAAAAGCAAATAGGCAAAGCGCCGCCGCAGAAATTTTTATTTTGCTTGCGGCGGGCGCTTTTTGGTGAAAGAACTAGCCTACTTAGATTTGGAGGCGAGCCACTCCCAAGCGTTCAAGCCATTTTCGTCAAAGCACTCGTTGTTGTCAAAGTAAACCCATGACCAGTGCCCGTTGTACTCGTATGGCGAGCCGTCATCCTTAAAAAAGCGTCCAGTTGTGTCGTGAACATCGTCAAACACAGAGACATGCACATCCTCAGCCCCTGCCGCAAGAAGCCTTTCAACTGTAGGGATGGTGCATATCGTAGGGTTTACTGTGGTGTCGTTTTTAGCGTATGTAAACCAAATAGGCAGGTTCGCAATGCTTTCAATCTGCTCATCGGCGATAAACTCATCATAGAAATACTCGCAAATGGGGAAGGCTGCCGCAAAATAATCGGGATGTTTCAAAATCAGCTCTATTGTCAAGTACCCGCCGTTTGAGCAGCCGCCTACTATAACCCTGTCGGGGTCAATGTCGGGGTTTTCGCTGACGTAATTGTCGATAAACTCAAAAATGCTGTCCGCATAGCGCGAGCCCTCATCTCCATACTGATATTCCCCGTCCTCGCCATTCATCCACTTGGTCGCTACCTGAGGAACCAAAACATAAGCGCCGCCAAACAGAGTTTGGAATTCATCGCTTGCAAGGGCTGTAACTTCGTTTGCAAGAAGAACTATGTAAGAGCCGATTCTGCCGTTGTCTGTGCCTTCACCTCCCCCGTGCAGCCAAATAACTAGCGCGTTTTTCTTGTTGTCCGCAGGCGGCGTGTACTCCGCGTAGTTATAAAGCTCCCCGTTAGAGGCCGTGTACTTTAGGTCAATGTTGAAAACGCCGTCCACTTGCGGGACAATCTTGCCGCTCCCCTCTAGGTCGATAGACGGCTCTATCGCAAGCGAGCTTACTGCCCTTCCGTTTGAGCGCAAAAGACCGCTTCCTTCGTTTAATGTTATCTCAAGCGAATACTCGCTGCACCAGGAATTAAACCCTGATGCCAAATCATATATAAAAGGAGAACCGGTGCTGGGGTCAACGTACATTTCGATTGCAAATGTCTTTGAATTGCCTGATATCCTGTTGCCTTGCGCGTCGCAAGGGTACGCATCCAAAACGAGGCGCTCGGTTTCGCCTATGCCGCCTATAACATCTTTCCTTTCTATAACGGTGAAGTCATCCTTGTTGATAGAAGATGCTCTTATAGTCTCGTTTAGCGTTATCACCGTCTTGGTAACCGCAGGTCCCCAGTCATCGCCTATTATGTAGGCTTTCTGTGTGCCCTCGAGCTCAACGGCACGGTCAGAGGAGCCGCCTGCAAAGACCGCTCCGCCGCAAATCACGGCAAAAACAAGAATCAATCCGAAAAGTTTTTTCATGATTTTTCTCCTAGTAATGTTGATTTTGAGCTTTTCAGCTTACAACTGCTTTTAGTATAGGTCATAAATGCAAAATTTGACAAGCATTTTTATATTTTGAATGAACATAGTGGACTTTGATGATTGCAAAATGAGGCACAGGAATAGCCGCATTTTCGTATGAATATTTCAGATTTGCCAAATCCCCTTGCGGAAACTCACTCTCGCGGGTATATTAGCGCAGACGCTATGATAAACTTTTTCCAGACGCTCAACATAAAGCGTTTTGTTTTTTCGGACGGCGATAACGTCAACAACCCAAAAGCCTTTATTGACTTCCTTCAAAAGAAAGATTACCTCAATCTTGAAACGCAAATTATCTGTTTTCTCGGCGCGAATCGCAACCAGAATACATGGTACAACACGGCGACAAAGTACATTCAGTCCCTGCGAAAAACATCTTCTATTAACATAACGCCAATCCGCATAAGGACGGAGGCAAGCAACGCGCTTGACATGGTTTTAGCCGTGTATGTCGGGCTTTCAATGGCGCAGAACGCCGCGTCGGAGTTTATCATTGTTTCGGCGGACAAGGGCTACGATTCCGCGGTGGAGCATTTTTTAAGCCTTGGCATTGCAATAAGACGCGAGAGCATAAGGGATGCTGATAGGAAAGCCGAAAACGCCGAAGCCGGTAAATCCCTTGAAAGCGGCGAAGCGGGCGGGGAGGGAAGGGCTCCCGCAAAAGAAACCGAAGCGCGGCAAAGCCAGATAAGCGAAGTGATTCTAAAACTTGAAAAGCACAACAAGGCTAAGCTGCCGCGCGGCGTTCCTGCGCTCAAGAACTTTCTCTTAGCGTCTTTCCGCGACATTGTGGACAGCTCCAGCATAGAAAGCTTTGCGAGGGAGCTTATCGCCGCGCTGAAAAAGAAGGGCAAAATCACTTTGAATGGCCAGAAAATCTTCTGGAAATAGCGGAAGGCAATCCTATGGCAAAGCAGGCTGGGGAAAAGTCGCCCGAAGACCCCGCGCTTGGCGGCTCATCCCTTTACGATGACGGCGCGTTTTTTGAAACGTATTCGCGAATGGAGCGAAGCCTGCTTGGGCTTGAAGGCGCGGGCGAGTGGCATCAGCTTAAAAAGCTTTTTCCCGCCGATTTGACGGGCGCTTCCGTGCTTGACCTCGGCTGCGGATACGGCTGGCACTGCAAATACGCGGAAGAGCTCGGCGCGGCTTTTGTGCTTGGAATTGATTTAAGCGAAAAGATGATAGAGGCGGCGAAAAAGAAAAACGCAGGGCGCAATATCTCTTACGCAAGAGCGGGGATTGAAGAATACGATTACCCGCTTGAGCGATACGACCTTGTCATTTCAAACCTTGCGCTTCACTATATTGAAGACATTGCTTCGGTTTACAGGAAAATAGCCGCGACGCTTAAGCCGCGCGGCATCTTTATTTTGAATATGGAGCACCCGGTTTTTACCGCTGGCGTTAACCAAGACTGGATTTATGGCGATGATGGCAAGCCCCTTTGCTGGCCTGTCGATGGTTACTTTTGCCCCGGTGCGCGTCAAGTTCGGTTTCTGGGTCGGCGCACAGTCAAGCAGCATCACACGCTTGCGCAGATTGCAGGCGGGCTTTTGGACGCGGGCTTCAGGATAACCGTGCTTGAGGAAGCTGTGCCTTCGGCTAAAGCCTTGCTGCGCCCTGAAATGCAAGATGAGCTTCGCCGCCCGATGATGCTTTTAATCCGCGCGGAGAAAGGGTAACTAACCTTGACTGTACGGCGGCAAGCCGCTAAACTTTTCTTCAATAATATGAATATTTCAGAGTTAAAGCCCGTGCTGCTTGAACGCTTTTTGCGCTACGCGGAACAAGATACGCAGTCAAATCCTGAAAAGGCGGATGCGGGGGTAATGCCTTCAACAGAAACCCAGCGCCGTTTTGCGGAAAGCCTTGCGGAAGAGCTGCGTTCGCTTGGCATAGAAGCTGAAGTTGACGAAAACTCGTATCTTTTGGCTTTAATTCCCGCTTCCGCTGGAATGGAAGGAGTGCCGGCTTTTGGGCTTTGCGCCCATCTTGACACGTCTTCTGACGCGCCGGGAGCTCCTGTCAAGCCGATTGTGCACAGGGGTTATGACGGCGGCGTTTTAACGCTTCCTGCGGGCACTGTCCTCGATGCTGAAAGCGACCCGTGCCTTAAACATTGCGCCGGCGGAACGATTGTTACGTCGGACGGGAATACGCTTTTAGGCGCGGACGACAAGGCGGGAATCGCCGGCATTATGACGCTTGCGGAGTTTCTTTCAAAAGAGAAGGGCTTTGCGCACGGTCCTGTCGAAATTCTTTTTTCTCCCGATGAAGAGACGGGGCACGGCATGGACAGAGTACCCCTTTCAAAGATGAAGGCGAAAGCCTATTACACGGTGGACGGCGGCGCAGAAGGCGAAATTGAAGGAGAGTGCTTTAACGCTTGGAAGTGTAGCGTGCGCTTTTTGGGAAAAGCTGCGCATTTAGGAGCTGCGAAAGCAAGGCTTGTAAACGCGGCTTCAATGGCGGCGGCATTTGTTTCAATGCTCCCCCGCGCTGAAAGCCCTGAGGCAACGGAGGGGAGGGAGGGCTATTATTGCCCGCTTTATCTTTCTGGAAGCCTTGAAAGCGCGGAGGTTTCAGTCTTTATCCGCGACTTTGAGGCTGAAGGGATTGCCCGCCGCATTGAATGCGTTAAAAGCATTGCCCGCGCTGTGGAAACCGCTTTTCCCGGCGGCAACGTTACCATAGAAAGCTCATGCCAATATTCCAATATGCGCGACAAGCTAAAAGAAACGCCGGCCGTGATTGAGCTTGCTTTTAAGGCGGCTGAGCAGGCGGGGGTAACCCCGCGCATGATTCCGATACGCGGCGGCACGGATGGCGCTCGCCTTACTGAAATGGGAATACCGACTCCGAACATTTTTACAGGCGGGCACAACACTCACTCAAGGACAGAGTGGGCTTCGCTTGACGAGATGATGAAAATGACGGAAACCCTCATAAACCTTGTTGCGTTGTGGGGAGAGGCTCATGCATGAATAAAGCCATGTATGAATACAGCATTGAAGGCGGCTTTCCCGTCAAGGGGGAGATAAGGGCAAGCGGAAACAAGAACGCCGCGCTTCCCTGCATTGCGGCAGCCCTTCTCACGACGGAGGCGGTTACGCTAAAGAACATCCCTGAAATTGAAGATGTGCAGGTTATGCTCGACATATTCAGGGAGCTCGGCGGAAGCACTGAAAGACTCTCCGAGAACACTTTCCGCCTTAAAATGGAAGATGACCCGGAAAGCGCCGTACCGCAACGTCTTTCAAAAAAGATACGAGCGTCCATTTTGTATGCGGGCCCCCTTCTCGCTCGGACAGGGAAGGCTGTTATTCCGCCGCCGGGTGGCGACGTTATAGGTCGGCGCAGGCTTGACACGCATTTTCTTGCATTGAGCGAGCTCGGCGCGCAATACGAGATTGACACGCAGATTTCGTTTTCCGCAAACAAGCTAAAGGGCGAGGACATTTTCCTTGACGAGGCTTCCGTTACAGCGACGGAAAACGCTGTCATGGCGGCCGTTCTTGCAGAAGGGGAGACAATTATTTCCAACGCGGCGTGCGAACCTCACGTTCAGGATTTGTGCAAAATGCTTAACGCGATGGGAGCTGACATTTCGGGCATTGGCTCGAACACTCTGCACATTAATGGCGTGCAGGCGCTTCATGGCGCGGAATACGCAATCGGTCCTGACTACATGGAAATAGGCTCGTTTGTAGGGCTTGCGGCGGTTACGCACGGCAGCCTTAAAATCAACGACATTGAGCCGCGCGACATGCGGGCAATAAGGCTTTCGTTTGCAAAGCTTGGAATTCGCTGGGAAATTGAAGGCACTTCGCTCATTGTTCCCGCGCAGCAGGAGCTTAAAGTAAACTGCGATATTGGCGGCATGATTCCCAAAATTGATGACGCGCCGTGGCCGGGCTTCCCGCCCGACCTTACAAGCATTATGACTGTCGTTGCAACCCAAGTCGAGGGCATGTCGCTTATCCATGAAAAAATGTTTGAGTCGAGAATGTTTTTTGTGGACAAGCTCATTGGAATGGGCGCGCGAATCACGCTCTGCGACCCGCACCGCGCGGTAGTTTACGGTTCATCGATTTTGCGCGGGGCTGACCTTGTCTCTCCCGATGTGAGGGCGGGCATGGCTATGGTTATTGCCGCCCTCTGCGCTCGCGGCGAAAGCACAATCCGCAACGTGTACCAGATTGAGCGCGGCTACGAAAACTTGGCTAGCCGCCTTAAGTCGCTTGGCGCGCATATTGAGCGTGGCACGCCTAGCTGACACGAGGATGACTACGGACAGCCGATTTAGGGCTAAGAGATTAGAAACACTAACTACTGAATCAGCCCTTAGCTTTAAGCAACTCTTTGATTATCTCTCCTGCGATTAAAAGCCCCGCGACAGAAGGCACGAAGGGCACGCTGCCTATAGGCTCTTCCGCTATCTGCCGCACGGGTATCTCTGTTGAAAACAAAACGCACTGTTCTTCCACATTCCGCCTGCGAAGCTCTCTGCGGACAGCCCTTGCAAGCGGGCACACCGATGTGCTGTAAATGTCATCAAAGCGGAAAAGAAGCGGGTTAGTCTTTCCGCCTGTTCCCATGCATGAAATAAGGGGCACACCCGCCTCTTTCGCAGCTGTAATCAGCGCGATTTTCGATGGCACAGAGTCCATGCAGTCCGCAATAAACGAGCAGTTTGAAAGGTCAACGGGAGAGCGAAAATCGGCATCGGCAGGGTAAAAGATAGGGAATGCCTCAACTCGCGCCTGCGGATTTATGTCTTTGACGCGCTCTGCGGCTATATCGGCCTTTTTTCTTCCCAACGTGCTGTGAAGCGCGTAAAGCTGCCTGTTAAGGTTGCTTTCCTGCACAACGTCCGCGTCAATAAGGAGCAGCCGCCCCACGCCTGCGCGGGCAAGGGCTTCTGCCGCGAAAGAGCCTACCCCGCCGAGCCCGAAGACAGCAACGGTTTTCCCGCTTAAGATTCTGTCCGAATCTTCGCCAAAGACTTTGCGGGAGCGGGAAAAGGCTTCATCATCAAATGCCAAAAGTTTTCCAGCGGTAGATTCCGATGCCGCCTGCGATGACAACGGCAACGCCCGCAATTCTTATAAAGACTATTCCAATCTGAAGCGGGAAAATAAAAAGAATAACAGCCAGCGCAATCAACAAAAGCGCTTCGATTACATAATCGCGGACAGGAAGACCGAGCGCGCGCAAATCGCGGACAACAAAAAACTCCATGACAGCCGACACAATCATCTCTATTCCAAGAATATAAAGCATAACAGTCCAGACAGTGCCTGCGATAAAAAGCGGGAGGAACACCGCGACAAGGCCGACGGCAATTCCCAAAATACTGCGGATTAAAAGCATTTTTCTTGCGCGGGGGTCGGCAATTTCAGGCCTTACGGAAAAGAGGGTAATAAAGGCTTCAAGAATTACCGCAATTCCAATGAGAACCCAGAAAAAACCTATAAACCGCGATGGCGCGATAAGCATTACAAGACCTAGCAGAATCAGGAGCAGTCCGCCGAACAAAAGCCACTTGTCTCTGGATATTCGCATTTTCACTCTCCTATTATTTTTACAAGAACGCGCTTTCTCCGCCTGCCGTCAAACTCGCCGTAGAAAATCTGTTCCCATGGTCCAAAGTGAAGCCGGCCTTCGGTAATCGCGACAACAACTTCTCTGCCCATTACCTGCCTCTTCATGTGCGCGTCGGCATTTGTCTCTCCCCTATTGTGCCTATAGGAAGAAACAGGCTCGTGCGGCGCGAGCTTTTCAAGCCAGATGTCAAAGTCATGGTGAAGCCCTGATTCATCATCGTTGATAAAGACGCTTGCGGTTATGTGCATTGCGTTTACAAGGCACAAGCCTTCCTTAACGCCCGACTCGCGCACAAGCTCTTCTACCGTTGGCGTGATATTGATAAATTCCCGCTCCTTTTCCGTGCAAAACCACAGCTCGCGTGCAAGGGATTTCATAGGTCTCACCTCCGTTTTTCTATAAATTATACCGAGTTAGCCGTTTTAGCAATAGGTTTTTAGCTTTGAGTTCTTGGCTTAGAGCGGGGCAGGCAGGCAAAAGACTGCCCCATCCTTTACAAAGTAGCGAAGCAAGTATAATATCTATAACAAATAAGGAGATATCGACATGAATAAAAAGCATCCATTGCTTGTCCTTCTTGCAATCAGCACCGTTTTGCTCGCCGTTCTTGCTGAAATTGTAGCTTGGTTTGTTATACCGAAGAGCGTTCCTGACGCGGCTAGGCTCTCTTCGCCGCTTCTGTTCATTGCCAGCTCGATTGTCCTTTTCCCCGTTTACAAAAGGCTTGACAGCCTGCTTTCCATCGATGTGAGCAAGATGTCGGGCGAGGAGGAAATGCACAAAGGCCTTGACAAGGCAGGCAAGGTGCCGCTTGTGGCGCTGTGCCTGTATTTTGTGTCAAACTCGGCGGCTTTTATCATTTACTCGGTTGCGGTTACCGCCGTTTTTGGCGCAGGCGCGGAAATGACAATCTACGCGATTATGATGCTCGCCCTTGCCTTTATGGGCGGCGGGTATCTCTATGCTCTTTCCGATGTCTTTATTTCATCTAGCTTTAAGCGCCAGCGCTTTACGGATTATCCCTTGAGCCTTCGTTACAAGCGGCAGGCACTCAAGGCAATCCTCATTCCCGCTGTTACAATGCTTATGGGTGTCGCGGTAACAATGGGGGGGGGCTGTTCACGATTTCTAGGACGCTTGGCGAGTCTATGGCAGATGTCCGCTTTGTGCATCTTATAGCGCAGATTTTGCCGTTTGTCGTTGCTTACTTTATTCCCACGCTTGGAATGGTGCTAATTTACAGCCGCGCCACGTCAGGGCATTACTCTTCCGTTGCGGCGCAGCTTGACGGAATGCTTTCTGATGAAAAGGACCTTACAAAAAGGATTGTCTTGACATCGATTGACGAAATTGCGGAAATTGGCGCGCGGGTCAATGCGTTTACGGACTCCCTGCATGGCATGGTCAAGGACGTAAGCGACAGCGCCGTTGCAATGGAGAGTGCGGCCCAGACGCTTTCCGACAACGCTTCTTCCATTTCCGGCGGCGTTTCTTCTATTACAAAGGACATAGGCGACCTTAACTTTGCGACAGAGGAGCAAAGCGCTTCCGTTACGGAAACTTCCGCTACAATCACGCAGATTGCGCAAAATATAGAAAGCCTCACCCAACAGATTGAAAGCCAGTCCACAGCGGTTACGGAGTCGTCCGCCTCCGTGCAGCAGATGGTGTCGAACATCGGCGCAATCTCGGAGAATGCTGCAAAAGCGTCCGGGAGCTTTGAGGAGCTTAAAGGAACTGCGGCCAACGGCAAGGGGAGCATAAGCGCCGTGCAGGAGCTGGTAAACAAGCTTACCGCGCAGTCGGACTCTTTGCTTGAAGCGAACAGCGTTATTGACAACATTGCCGCGCAGACAAACCTCCTTGCGATGAACGCGGCTATTGAGGCGGCTCACGCCGGAGAGGCGGGCAAGGGCTTTGCCGTTGTCGCGGACGAAATCCGCAAGCTCGCCGAAAGCTCAAGCGCGCAGTCAAGGACAATAGCGGCGGGGCTAAAGAGCACCATTGAGTCGATAAGGAACATCGCCTCCGCCACAAGCACAGCTGATAATGCCTTTGACTCTGTCGCGGCAAAGATCGACTCGGTTACGGGCTTGGTAAGCGAAATCAACCTTGCCATGCTTGAGCAGGCTTCAGGCAGCCGACAGGTGCTTGAGGCGTTGCAGGACATTGAAAACGTTACAGTGCAAATCAGGGACGGCGCGGTAGAGATGAACTCCGGCACGGAGAGCATTCTTAAAGAAATAGGCAGGCTTTCGGGCGTTTCGCAGCAAGTGCAGGACCGCTCCGCTTCGATTGCGAAAGCCGCCGAAGCGATAAGTGCCGCAATTGCGGAGATTGTGCGCAACACCGGCTCCAACAAGGAAGCGATTGACGTGCTTGTGGGAATAACGAGCAAGTTTAAGTTGTGAGGGGGTGGAGCGGCTTGCTTTTCCTATATTTTATCAACTTCTGCGAAACTAAAGCTCAACATCAACGACAATATCAGGGCGCTTTTTCTTGAGGGCTGCAAGCCTTTTTAACGCGCGGCGGGTGTCGCGCCCGCCGATGCCCAGTCCGTAAAAAACTGAGGCAATGCGAACCCCCGCATAAACCAAGACGCGCGGTATTCTACGCGGGAACAATGCCCCGACAATATGCTTTGCAATTCCTGCAATGGAAAAAGGAGGCGAGTCCGCTACAGCGCCGCCGAAATTGCCGTGCTTGCCTGCCGTGCAGCGCGAGAGCTTTGCCGTCGCGAAAAGGGCTGAAAGGCCTCCTAGTCCTTTTCCGCAGAAAAACACCTTGCTTGAAGAAAACGCGCAGCTAAAAAAGATAAGCCACGCTTTCAAGGCAACCGCTTCTTTTGCTCCAAAAGAAAAGAATGCGCCCGCCTTAAAAAGCTCAACAGGGGAAGGCAGGAACACGGCGGGCAAATCTGATTGCAAATTCCCGCCGCCGCCCGCGCGGGCTAAAAAGCCTTCTTTCAAAAAGAAGCCTAAGTCCCTTGCAGAAAACGCGCGGCCTTCGGGGGCAAAGATGAGAATACGTTCCGGGTTCATCTTTTGCTCCGCGGGGAGGAAAAGCCAGCCAGAAAGAGCGCACCTTCCCCGTCTTAGCGTAAGCTTCTTTGAAACAAAAAGCCGTCGCAGGTTTATCAGTTCCGCTTTATCGTTGCCGCTATCATTGCCAGTTGCGAAAAGCTCGAAAAGAGCCTTTTGAACAGCAGGGTAAATGCAAAAGCCGGACACTATAGAAAAAAGCGCCGCGCCCAGCAGCAGCAATAAAAGAAAAAACAGCGCTTGAAACAACTTTATTCCCTACAACAAATTAAGCCTTGCCGAAAGAGGCGGCAGAGAGTATACTAAATCTATGTTTATAGACCAATACTACATTATCCTTATTCTTCCCGCGCTGATTATTTCTCTTGCGGCTCAAGGCTGGGTTTCTTCGGCTTTTTCAAAGTGGTCAAAGGTAGGAAACGCAAAAAACATAACGGGCAAGGAAGCCGCCGCCGCCCTTTTGCGGGCAAACATGATAACAGACGTTGCCATTGAGCCTGTAAGCGGAAGGCTCACCGACCACTACAGCCCCACAGACAAGCGCCTTCGCCTTTCCACGCCTGTTTTTGGCGAGGCAACCATTGCGGCTGTAGGCGTTGCCGCCCACGAAACGGGACACGCAATTCAGCACAAAAACGGGTACGGCCCGCTTTGGCTTAGAAGCACTCTTGTTCCCGCCGCGAACATCGGCTCATCGCTCGGTCCTTACATGGTAATCTTCGGGCTTATTTTTAGCTTTCCCGCGCTTACGCAGATAGGCATTATAGCCTTTTCCGCGGCGGTGCTCTTCTATCTTGTTACGCTTCCTGTGGAATTTAACGCCTCCTCCCGCGCAATTAAGGCTTTAAGGCAGAACAGGATTTTAACCGACGAAGAGCTTAAGGGCGCGAAAAAGGTTTTGACGGCAGCCGCAATGACATACGTTGCCTCGGCGCTTACAGCCGTTGCATCCCTTTTGCGCCTTATTTTAATTTCGCAGCGCAGAAGGCGGCGCTAGGCGGCATCGCGATTCTACCGCACGGCCCTTTGCAGCTCTTCCGCCTTGTCGGTTTTTTCCCACGGAACATCGGGGCGGCCAAAGTGCCCATAATTGACGCATTTCCTATAAATCGGGCGGTTAAGGTCTAGCGTTTTTGCAATGCCCGCAGGGGAAAAGTCAAACACTTCAGAGACAGCCTTTGCCAATCTTTCGTCTGGGACTTTCCCTGTGCCGAAGGTGTCTGCCATGACGGAAACAGGGAAGGGCACGCCGATTGCATAGGCAATCTCAAGCTCGCACCTGTCGGCAAGCCCTGCCGCTACAACATTTTTCGCGGCGTAGCGCGCCATGTAGGACGCGGAACGGTCAACCTTGCTTGGGTCCTTGCCTGAAAACGCTCCTCCGCCGTGGTGCCCCATTCCGCCGTATGTGTCTACAATGATTTTTCTTCCTGTAAGCCCCGTGTCGCCAAAAGGTCCGCCAATGACAAAGCGCCCTGTAGGATTGATAAAATACTTTGTTTCCGGGCGGAGAAGGTCTGTTTCTTCAAGCGCAGGTCTTATGATTTTTTCTATTATAGTTTCCTTGATTTCGTCGTATGAAACTTCAGGGTTGTGCTGATGGGAAACCACCACAGTGTCGATTGCAGAAGGCTTTCCGTTTTCGTACTGGACAGTTACTTGGCTTTTCGCATCCGGGCGAAGCCAGGAAATTGCGCCGCTTTTGCGCAAAGCTGCCGCTGTGCGCAAAATTGAGTGCGCGTAGGAAACCGGCGCGGGCATAAGGTGTTCTGTTTCGTTGCAGGCAAAGCCGAACATAATGCCCTGGTCGCCTGCGCCCTGCTGCCCGCGAAATTCCTCCAAGCCCTCGCCCGAAACGCCCTGATTTATGTCAGCGGACTGCGAGTGCATCATGTTTAGCACCGCCATCGATTCGCAGTCAAGACCAAAGTCGATGTTGGTGTAGCCTATGTCGCGGGCAACATCGCGCGCTATTTTCTGCACATCGACAACGCCCGGCAAGGATGTTTCCCCGCCTATCAAAATGAAGCTCGCCGAAGCGAAAACCTCGCAGGCTACATGGCAGCGGGGGTCTCGTGAGATAAACTCGTCTAAAACGGCATCCGCAATTTGATCGCATACCTTGTCAGGATGACCTTCGCTTACAGATTCCGAAGTAAAAACACTGCGCGGCATTCCCATAATTGAAACTCCTTGAAAAAATTTCTATTAAAGCGGTATTATAGCATACTTATAATACCAAAATAGAACTGTTTTAGCTAGTGTTTTACTGTTTGGGGAGGAAATTATGGCACTATACAAAGCTTACACCAAGACAACGAAAAAATGCAAAGTAACATTTGAGCTTCCTGCCGAGGCGACGGATGGCGCAAAGAATGTTGCGCTCGTGGGGGATTTTAACAACTGGGACACGGAAGCGACAATGATGAAGAAAAACAAGGACGGGCTCTTTGCCGCCTCTCTTTCGCTTGAGGTGGGACGCGAATACCAGTTCCGCTACCTTATAGACGGCTGGCGCTGGGAAAACGACTGGAGCGCGGATAAATACGTGCAGTCATTCTACAGCGGCATAGAAAACTCCGTTGTAATTGTGTGATTTAGAGTCTGCCTGCCGGCGGGCTAAGGGGCAAGAGCATGGAGGCTGAGCGCTTTTAACTTTGGGTAAACTCAGGCGGATTTAAGCGCGGCGCGCGCCGCCTGAAAAGCCGATAAAATCCATTCCTTAATTAAGGAGGTGTTGCATGAAACGCAAAGCACTAGTTGGGCTTGCCTTTAGCGCAAGCTTGCTCATTTTTACGGCAGGCTGCGCGCGAAAGGAAAGCGGAAAGTATACGGCAGGCACTTACTCGTCTGTCGCGCAAGGCTTTGGCGGTGATGTTGCCGTTACCATCACCGTTGACGCCAACTCGATTACCGCTGTCTCCGCCACAGGTGATTTGGAGACCGCAGGTATTGGCTCACGGGCTATTGAGGAGCTCCCGCCTAAAATTTTGGAAGCGCAGTCAGCCAATGTTGACGGTATTAGCGGCGCGACCGTGACCAGCAACGCGATTCTTGCTGCCGCCGCTGATTGCCTAGTTCAAGCTGCAGTGCAGGAAGCTGACACGGCTGAGGCAAAGATGAAGCCCGGCGTTTACACGGCATACGCCGAAAGCTTCCGCGCGAGGGACGGTCTTAACGTTACGGTTACCGTCTCCGAGTCTCGCATTGAAGCCATTGATGTGGATACGGTGAACACGTCCGATACGCCCACATTCTTGCAGGCGGCTATCGACAAGCTCATTCCCCGAATGCTTGAATACCAGTCGGTGAGCATTGACGCTGTTACCGGAGCCACTGTTTCTTCCAACGCCATAAAAATGGCAACTGAGACTGCCGTAAGGCAGGCGCTTGTCGCAGGGGGGAGCGACCCATCGGCTATCCGCAATTTCTATGTTTCTATCCCTAAGAGCAACAAGACAGTAGAGCTAGAAACAGAGGTTCTTGTCGTTGGAATGGGAGGCTCCGGCACGGCTGCTGCCCTTTCCGCGGCGGAATCCGGTGCCCGCGTCCTTGCCATTGACAAGGCGGGCAAATACGGCGGCACCACCTCCGTTACCTCTGAGGCGCTTTTTGTCAATCCGCCTCGCTTTCAGGAGGAGCACAACAACGGGCAGGACTATACTGATGCCGATGTTATGTTCAGGGACTGGGTCGAGTATGGCGAAGGCGATGCTAAAGAAGAGATTGTCGCCCGCATGATCTATGAGTCGGGACAGGTTCTTGACTGGCTAGTCTATGAGTACGGCATAGGCTTTGCCGAGCCGATGACAGGTTTTACAGAAACTGACGTGTACTTGACAAAATACCAGTGGCTGCCTAATGGCTATTTGTATAACAAGGCGGAAATTGGCGCGAATTTCGACAAGCTTTACGGCGAATTTGAGAAGCTCGGCGGAAGCTATATGCTTGAAACCGAAGGCTACGAGCTGCTCTATGACAAGGCGACAAACACCGTAAACGGCATTAAGGCGCGGAGCATGGTTGACGGCACGGAGTATGTAATTAGCGCCGAGTGCGTGGTTATCGCTACGGGCGGGTACGCTGGAAGCGCCGCCATGCAGCTTAAGCTCCTTCGAGACGATTACTATCCGATAAACGGCGTGTGGAAGCTTATGGGCTCCGCGCAGAATGACGGCAAGATGCTCCAAGCGGCAATGGATATAGGGGGCG
This sequence comes from uncultured Treponemataceae bacterium, assembly GCA_964509415.1. GTDB lineage: Bacteria > Spirochaetota > Spirochaetia > Treponematales > Treponemataceae > Avitreponema. The sequence continues at coordinate 3,798 of CAZDXD010000004.1, read as the reverse complement.
GCACTTACAATATAAGTATGCCGCCTGAAGTGCATCTTTCTGGCACGGAAAGCTGGCTGACAGGCGATTTTGAAGCGCATTACATTGAAGGCGAGGTGGGAGGTGTTACAGGCCGCCCCGCTTTCTGGACCGAGGGCGACTTGCCCGCTAACATGGGCTGGAGCCCGGATAGCCTCGCTGTTGACGCTAACGGCAGGCGCTTTGCGTCCGAAACAGGGGTCGCTTCACTTGACCCATGGATAGCAGGACCTAACTTTTACAGCATTTGGAGCTCAAGCCAGATTGACAGGCTTGCAAGCGAGGGCTTTGATACTGGACGTGGTGGTCCTTCCTCGATATTCTTAAGTTCCGGCACGGCAATTCCAACTGGCACTCCCATTCCAAACGCCTACGAGGTGTTGGATGCGGCCGTTGACGCAGGCATTGCTGTAAAAGCTGATACTGTCGAGGGTCTAGCTGAGTTGCTGGGCATGTCGCCTTCAGTCCTTGCGGGCACGGTGGAAGCCTATAACCGCTACTGCGCAAGCGGCGTTGACGAGCAGTTTGGCAAGGGTGCTGAGTTTCTAAAGCCCGTCGAAGGCGGTCCATACTACGCTGTCATCATGGCATCTTACTGCTATGGCAGCTGCGGTGGTCTTAACATAAACGAGCGCTTCCAAGTGCTGCAAACAGACGGCGCAACCGCGGTTAACGGCCTTTACTGCGTGGGAACCGATGCCATGGGCGTTCTCTTTACAGAGAAAAAGCCATATGTGACATACGGGGGCGCGAATAACGGCTGGGGTCTTGTGTCGGGCTATCTCTGCGGAAAGGAAATCGCGGCGGCTTTAGGGCATTCCAATTAAGCTGCTGGATGGGAAAAGGCTTGCTAGAAAAATGACGCAAAACGAGCCGCAGGCAAAGGCTTCAAGCGAAAGCAGGCAACAGGAAAATCGCGCCTTAGCTGTTTTCCTTATTATAGCCTTTGGCATTCCGTGGGCTGTTTGGATTGCCATGAATGCGGCAGGCCTTTTCGGGAGTATGGCCTATCAGGGCATTTCGGCGCTTTTAATGTTTGCGCCAATGCTTGCAAGCCTTGCCGCCGCGCGGCTTTCTGGAACAAAGACAATCTGCTTTTCCTTTAAGCCGCGCTTAAAGGCTTCCCTGCGTTTTTACCTTTTTGCCCTTCTTGCGCCTGCGGTTTTTGCGTTTTTGGGCGCGGTTCTCTACTTTTTATGCTTTCCGAATGAGTTTTCCCCGCTTGTGGCCTTAACGCCCTTGCAAATGGCGGGGCTTACCCTCGCTTGCGTTACAGTTGCGCCCGTCTTTAACGCCCTCTTTGCCATGGGGGAGGAGGCAGGCTGGCGAGGCTTCCTTGCCCCCGCTCTAGAAAGGCGCTTTGGAGCTAAGGGCAGCGCGCTTTTAACAGGTCTCATCTGGGGCATTTGGCACACCCCCGTCAACATAATGGGCTACAATTACGGGCTAGGCTACGCGGGCTACCCGTGGACAGGAATTGCCGCGATGTGCGTCTTTTGCTTTTCTATAAACGCAATCGCCTACTGGCTTTGCAAGAGGACAGGCAGCCTCTGGGCGGCCGCCCTCCTTCACGGGGGGATTAACGCCATCACCGCCATGCCACTCCTCTTTACGGCAGGCAGCCCGCGCTTAACGCTCGGCCCCGCGCAGAACGGGTTGCTCTCAGGTGTTTTTTTGCTGGCTTTCGCGGTGTGGCTTGTCGTCAAGGGACGGCGGAAGGATACAGAATAGCTTAGAGCTTAGGAGCTAGGGAGGAGCAAGGAGCCACCCCTCGCCAATCGCAATTCTTTCTCCACAAAAACGGCGATTTTCGTTGCGCAAAAACCTGCCTGCCGGCAGGCAGGCGGCGATTTTTGCAATAGAAAAATGGCGATTCTTGCAACAGTCATACGGACGTATATGTGTCTAGCATACGAGCGTATGCATGCCTAGCATACGTCCGTATGTGTGTTTGAATTTTCGCTGAAAGAGTGTCTGAATTTGTTAAGGAATTGCTGTGCCGCAGGCGCGGGGGCGGCTTTATCTTTTTCTTGACTTGAGCCCCCTTGCGGGTGTATTATATGTAAAATGGACTTTAGGTTTTAAGGTTGTCGGACGTTATGGACAAAAGGCTTCTTACAATTCAGGATATTTCTTGCGTCGGGCAGTGCTCGCTTACGGTGGCTCTGCCTGTAATTTCCGCCTGCGGAATAGAAACGGCGGTTTTGCCGTCTTCCGTTCTGTCAACGCACACGGCGGGCTTTTCGGGTTACACGTTCCGCGACTTGACGGGCGATATTCCTGCGATTCTTGAGCATTGGAAGAAGGAAAACATCACCTTTGACGCTTTTTATACGGGCTATGTAAGCATGGAGCAGATTCCGCTTATCCTCCAAATTATGAAGGAAACCGCGCGGAACGGGGCTGTAAAAATAGTTGACCCTGTAATGGCGGATAACGGCCTTTTATACAAGGGCTTTGCGTCCGATTTTCCTGCGGAAATGAAAAAGCTTTGCTCTTGTGCCGATATAATCCTCCCCAACTTGACAGAGGCCGCCTTTCTTTTAGGCGAGGAGTACTGCGGCGCTTCGTACACGGAGGAGTATATCGAAGGGCTCTTGAAGCGCCTTAGGGGAATTGGCGCGGAAAGCGTTATTTTAACCGGCGTGAGCTTTGAGCCTGAAAAGCTCGGCGTTGCCGTTTATGACGGAAGCATTATCCGCTATTATTTCCATGAGCGCATTGACGCTTCTATGCACGGAACAGGCGATGTTTACGCATCTACCGTTGTCGGTGCGCTCTGCCGCGGGTGGTCTTTATATAACGCCGCCGCTCTTGCAGCCGATGTTGTTGTTGAGTCCATGAAGGCTACGCTTGACGATAAGGACCACTGGTATGGCGTTAAGTTTGAAAAAGCGTTGCCGTATCTTATAAACCGCATTGGCGCTTATAAACCTTAATGGTTTGAAATAGGGGATGTGAGTTTCTATTGCAAGCACTCTTAAGCTCCCCTTGACTTTTTTTTGCAAAAAAGTATAATAAAGGCATCATTCCCCTGTAGCTCAGTTGGCAGAGCAAGTGGCTGTTAACCACTGGGTCAGGTGTTCGAGCCACCTCGGGGGAGCAAGCGGCGCGGGCGGGTTTCCTCCCGCGTTTTTTTATTCCTCATCCTGCAAGCCTGCCGCCTCTTTTATCCTTCCCTTTATTTCGTTGATGACGGCGCCATAGCGGGCTTGCAAGGCTTTGAGGGCGCGCGAAAGGGCGGCGTTGTATTCCGCGTCCTGCGAAAGGGAGAGGGAAACGCGCTGGCCGTACATCTTAAAAAGTTCTTCTTCCTGCGCCTTAAGGCGCGGGGCAAACTGCTGCTCAAGCGCGCCGTAAAGGCTTTCCACCTCTTCCAAGTACTGCCTAAAAAGGACCTCCGCCTGCCTAAAGAGGGCGTCGAGCCCGGAATCAGGCAGGAGTACTTTAAGCCCTTCTGCCCAGCGGTTAGGCGCGGCAGCTCCTTCCTCGTTTTCGGGTAACTTGACGGCGGCGCAAAAGATGGGGACGGCTCCCTCTATAAATTTTAACCTGTCGCCCTCTGCAACCTTCGCGGCCTCCGCCGCAAGCGCCTCAGCGCTCCCCCCGCCTAAAAAGACGGCGGCAGCCTTTTTGCCTGCGTTTTTTATCTTCTCGTTTTCTATCGCCTGCCTGTCGCCTTTAATCCCTTCTGTCTTTTCTAGCGCAATCTCAAGCGCAGAACGTATTTCACCCATAAAAGCTCCTTAAAAAAGCTAAAAGCTCATCTTTCTTCTATAA
>CAZDXD010000003.1:7038-26666 GCA_964509415.1 uncultured Treponemataceae bacterium | reverse complement strand
AGCCCGCCGTGTCCTCGTGGTCAACCTCGTCATCGGCAAGGGCTGTGCCGCAGGAAGTGCACCAGTTTACAAGGTAGCGGCCGCGATAAATCAGGTCACGCTCATATAGAGTTACGAACACCTCGCGCACGGCGCGCGAGAGCCCATCGTCTAGAGTAAAGCGCTCGCGCGACCAGTCAACGCTTGCCCCAATCCGCCTTAGCTGTTGCGAAATTACCGCGTGGTGTTCATCCTTTACCTGCCATGTGCGGCGCAAAAACTCTTCCCTGCCGACATCGCGCCTCGTTTTGCCTTCAGCCTTTAGGCGGCGCTCCACCACGTTTTGCGTGGCAATCCCCGCATGGTCCGTGCCCGGCACCCAAAGGGTAGGGCGGCCTGTCATGCGATGATAGCGCACCGCGATGTCTTGCAGGCAGTTGTTTAGCGCGTGCCCCATGTGCAGCACGCCCGTAACGTTTGGCGGGGGAATTACAACGGTAAAAGGCTCTTTGCCGGGTGCCTCGCTAGGCTTAAAATAGCCCGATGACTCCCAGAAAGCGTAAATGCGCTCCTCAAAGCCAGCAGGGTTGTACGCCTTTTCTAGTTCGATTGCCTTCATCTTTCCCCCGATTGCCGCGCCAGTGCCAGCCTAGCGCAAAAAGTTTCCAAAAAGTGTACTCCTTTGCGGCGTTTTAATCAATGAGGGTAGCTAACAGCTTTAGGCTCTGATTTACGTTCCGTCAGCTTACTGCTGACGTTTTGTAAATCGCTTGCTGACATTTTATCAGCTTACTGCTGACATTTCGTAAATACACTGCTGACGGATTGAAAATCGCCCATCCACAGCGGCTAAATAGCCTATTTACTCTGAATAAATAGCTTGTTTAGTTCGAGTAAATAGCTTATTTAGCGCTCGCTTCCCGTCGGAAACGGATGCAAATTTTGCCAATGGAAGTACCGCATGGAAGAAATTGACCCCTCAGAGGAAGTGAAGATAAGTCTTGTTATTTAGAAAACGCTCTACTAGCCTCTAAGCTCTCAGTTCTCAGCAGTAAGCTCTGCAAACTGCCCTTGCCTTTTTTCCCCTCACTGGCTATAATGCCGCGAAATCTGCGGGATGAACGGGATTTAGATTTAATCGGACAACAAAAGGAGCAAAATTATGCCTGCTGTAAAGAAGATTTTTGTGTTGCTTGTGTTTGCAGTTGTCGCGGCATCGGCGGTGAGCGCGCAGAGCACCACGTTTACCGGACACTTGGACAGCTTTCTTAAGGATATAAACAAAAACCTGCCGGACAATGCGGTTTCCGGCGGAACGTGGTCCGACGCTTATATCGGCCAGCTTATCAGTCTGCCGCCGCACGTGGGGATTGGCGTCTCCTTGGGGGTTTCGCGCTTTCCGTTTGCAAGCCTTACAAATGCCGCAAGCGCGGCGGGAGCTGACATCAACTCCTTCTTGCTTGACTTGGGCGGCGGCTTTTTGATAAACCCCGCGGTTGAGCTGCGGATTGGCGGCTTCGCGCTTCCCTTTGACCTCGGCGTAAGGTTCAGTATGCTTGCTTCAGACAAGTGGTATGACATTGAGCTAAATTACCGCACGTTTTCGGTAGACCTTCGCTACGCGATAATAGAAGAGAACATTGTGCTGCCCGACATTGTCGTTGGCATTGGTTGGTATCACACTTCGGGCAGCATAGGGTATGACTTCGATGCCGCTGATCTTATAAGAAATGCTGGTTTTGACCCGAGCATAATAGGCACTCAAAAGCTCGGCGTAGACTTCAAAACCAACGTGTTTGAGCTTCGCGCCCAAGTTTCAAAGTCCCTGCTGATTTTCACGCCGTACCTCGGTCTTACAGGGTATTACGCGATATCCGAAAGCTCCTACGAAATTGTAAACGAAAAGAAGGAAATATCCGACAAGCTTTTTGGCTCTCGTGTGTATGGCGGCCTCTCGTTCAATATCTTTCTCGTAAAGATTGACCTCTCCGCAAGCTACAACTTTGTTACGCAGAACTGGGGCGGAAACCTCGGCGCGAGGTTCCAGCTTTAGCTAAAAAACAAGGCGCGGGCGGGGCTTTAAGGCAAAAGCCGCCGCCCTCTAAAGGTCAAGCGCGAGAATCAAGTCAACTTCGCTTCGAGGAAGAGAGAGGATTTTTGCGATTTCATCGGGAGAGATGTCCTGCCTTGCAAGCATGACAACCTGTTCGCGCGCAGGGATTTCAGGCTCAATGCCTTTTGCGGGAATGGCGGCTTCACTTGCCCTGCGCGCGCGGGCTTCAGCCGCCTTTTCTATAACCTGCCTTTTAGTGTAAACCGCGGCTAAAGGCGCATCTTTTTCGCTTTTCTCTTCTTTATCCGCCTCCTTAGCCGATTCAAGGCGGCTGGCGGCAAAAGAAGAAGCCTTTTCCCGCTTTTCAATCTCGGATGCGGCAAGAAGAATCCTCTTGTCAGCGGCGGCAATCAAGTTCTTTAGAGCCGCTGTCCTGTCATCAATAATAGACAGGCTATTGTCTATTTCATGCTGTAGGTCTTTGTAAAGAAGGTCGAGCTCTTTTTCCACATCGCGGAGAACGCGCTCATGCGAAAACCTTTTTCGCATTAAAAAATAAAAGCAAACCGAAAAAACAATATTTGCGGCTATTAAAAAAACAGCAAGGGTGAGCATTTCTTTTGCCGCTACACGGAAATGTCAACGTGGCGTCCGAGCCCTTCGTCCAGGCCTGTAGCCTGTGCATTGCCCGCGCTTTCGGTTTCTTCAGGCTTAGCCTCTTCTTTTTTGGAAGGCTCCCCGCCAGTAAAGGACTCATCGCGGTCGTCAACCTTTCCTACCGCGCTTTCCCCTGTCTCGGCTTTTTGCACGCTTTTCGCCTTGGCTTCGGCAGCCTTTCTTACATCATTCTCCACCGCATCGCGCGCCTGCTGCAAAGCGGCTTGCTGGGAAAGCTGGGCTTTTCCAACCTTGTCCATTTGAGTGTATAAAGTCTGCAAATCAATTGGAGATATACCCACCTGGCACTCGCTTCATATCTTCGTCCGGCCCCTGATACTTCCCGTAACGAATAAGACCTTTGTCAAGATAAAACGTTGTCGCTTTGCAGTCCGCGCGGACTTCCTCAACCACATCGCGGATTGCAATTCTAACGCCAGAAAAAACCTTTACAGAGGCGGAAACTTTTCCTTGCGTTTTCAGCGCGTCAAGGTAATCCTGAATTTGGATGATTTCGTCGTCAATTTCTTCAATCTCGTTCTGAAGGGCATACTTTCTTTCAGCGAATTTCTTTAGATTCTGCTCTTTCTCTTCTGAAAAATCATCCTTTTGCTTTTTCTGGTCGGCAAGGGTATTGTAATTGAGCTTCACGGCATCGAGCTCTTTTTCAGCGTTGGCTTTGTTTGCGGTAAGTTCATCGAGCCTTTCCTTGCTTTTGGGGTCAAAGCCGACATTAAGGACGGTATCGCTGCCTCCGCCAACGCTTCCAAGCGTTTTTGCGTGGATTTCCTCGCCGGCTGTCAAGTTTCCCCCGATAATGGCCGCGCGCCTTCCTTGGCAGAGAATTTTTCTGTTTGCGCTTACTTGGCAGTTGACAATCCCGTCGGAAACAATGACAAATTCGCCCGCGTCAACCTTTGTGTTTTCAATAAAGCGCGCCCAGACCGACCTGCCCGCATGGATGCTGCCTTCGCCCTTCCCCATAACGCCGCGCCCGACAACAATGTCGCCTTCCGCGTCCAACTGCGCTTTTCCAACTGCCCCGCGCACCTCTATGTTTCCTGTCGCCTTAACCGTAAAGCCGTCTTCCACGCTTCCGCCAATGTACACAGTGCCAAGAAACATAATGTTCCCGGTTTTTAGGGAAACATCGCCTTCGATATTCAAAACGGGCTCAACATTGATTTTGTTGTTGAGCATAAGAACCTGCCCATTAACCGTGGCAAGAATTGTAACACCGTCATCGGCAAGGCGAGTGTTTTTGCCCATTGGAAGGGGAATGTCCTTGCCGTTTTTAGCTTCAAGGTATTTTCCCGTTACGGTCTTTCCGTGCTGCCCGCGCTGCGCTTCAATTTTTTTTGCCAGCGGCTGCCCTTCCACAACATTTTGGACAATATTGAGCTCCTTAAAGTCGATTTTTCCTCCGGCGCTCTCTTTCAAATTGATTTTGTTTCTGTTTACTTCAAAATTGTACTCAATCCGCGCATTGTCCCCGTCCTTCGCCTCGATTCCCTCGGCAACAAGATAGTTCTCCACATAGACAGGCGAGTCCACAAACGCATTGACGCGCTCCTCGTTAATGCCCACAACAACCCTGCTTTTCTGGAGGAATGAAATAATTGCCTTGGCGGAAAGATCCGCGCCGCCGGGTCCTGGCGGAGTCACATAAATCCACGCCTTCATTTCGTCATCTGCTATATCCACAGAAAGAAGCGGGTTGTTCGCGGGGTTATACTTATACGGCGCGACACGGACATAAGTGCCGTCCCGCTTTTCTACAGCGGTTTTGACCGCATTTTCATCGACATCGCTGATTCTTGCCGCGGCAAGAACCGCCTTTGCGTCTTTAAGAGAAACTTTAGCGCCTTTTCCCAAGGGAGCCGTTACTTTAAGGAAAACGCCGTTTGTGCCGCGAAAGATAAACGCGCCGCCGTCCTTGTCGGGAATCTCGTTTTCTGCTTTTTGGGTTTCCTGCACAGCGTCTGTCTTGGCGGCTTTCTTTTTCGCGCGGGATGGATTTGCGCTTTTATAAGCGCGGACTTTCCAGTCCTTTTTGGTCAGGGCGAAAAAGCCGTTAGCGCCTTTTTGCAGGACTTCGTAATCAATATCCCTGACAGAAATTCCAAGCTGCAACGCCGCGTTAGCCAGAGCCTCTTCAAGAGAATCCGCCGAAACTTCCACAGACACCAGAGCCCTGTCGCCTTCAAGCATGCGCCCCATCTCGGTGCGAATTTTCTCAAGCGTAACCACTACTAAACGATTCCTCTTTTGATGTTAGTCAGCTTGGAACGCAGCCGCTCGTTTGCCTTTGAGTGAAGCTGCGAAACGCGGGATTCAGTAACATTCAAAACCTGCCCGATTTCGCGCAGGGTAAGGTCTTCGTAATAATAGAGAATGAGCACCATTTTTTCTTTTTCGGGAAGCTCCTCGATTGCTTCCGCTACAACCCGCTTGATTTCGTCGCGCTCGACAATCACGTCGGGCTTCATTGAAGCGGGGGACTCAATCGTGTCGGCGATTGTGGAATGCTCATTGTCATCGCCTGTGTTGCGCGCGTCATCAATCGAGATAATCGCGGAAAACGAAGTCTTGTAGCGCATTCGCTGATACTCGCTTTCGCTTACGCCAAGCTCGGCAGCAACTTCCGCATCGGAAACAGAACGCCCCAAATTCGATTCTAGGCGGGCAACCGTATCTTCGATTTCGCGGCTTTTTTGCCTAACGGAACGCGGAATCCAGTCAATGGACCTTAGCTCGTCAAAAATCGCGCCGCGGATTCTGGTTACGGCATATGTCTTAAACTTTACGTTTTTGCCTGCATCAAATTTATCGATTGCATCCAAAAGCCCGAAAACGCCGAAACCTACAAGATCGTCAAACTCCACTGATTCGGGCATGCCGACCGCAACCTTGCCGGCAACATATTTTACCAGAGGAGCGTATTGCTTAATAAAAAATTCGCGAATTGAAGGCGAACGGTTTTTTTGATATTCTGCCCACAATTCTTCTTCTGTTTTCTGTTCCAAAAAAGCGCTCCCCATTAAAAATCCACCCTAAAAGCGATTATTCTTTAGAAAGAACCGTTCTGATAGCTTTAGCCATAGTCCCGACATCAGAGTCGGAAGCAAAAAGGCTTGAATCTCCCGAATCTGGCGAAAATGACGGCCCATTGTAAGACACAGTGCCGGCTGCCGCTTCATCGCTTGCAAAATCCTCCGGGTTTTCAAAATCCGATACATCAGGCATCTCCGCATCAAGCCCGTCATCGCCGGTATTTTGCCCCAAGGCAAAGTCAGGCCTTTCGCTGCCGGGCTCGCTTCGCGGTGACGTTGAAGCATCAGCACCCGCACCGCCATTCCCGCCTGCAGAAAAGCCTTCCGCGCCTGCCTCGCTTCCATTGCCGCGGGCTTCCATGCCGGAACCTTCGCCGCTTTTGCCGCCGCTTCTGCTTTTCATAAAGTCAGGAACAGCAGAATCCTCCTCAAGGGAAGCGCCATCCTCGTCAGCTATGGTTATGTCAAGATTAGCGGAAGGCGCTGTGGTTTCAGCTGTGGCAGCGTAATCCTTGTCGAAAAGATCCGGCACAAAGCGTTTCAGTAGAAAATGAAAAAGCACAGCAAGGGTGGCAAAAACCGCCCCGAAAACAAGCGCCCTGACTAAAACAAGACCAAAAGAAGCTCCGCTGAAAAGACCTGTAAGAAAGGAAAGCCCAAACCCGGCAACACCGCAAGCCGCATAAAATTTAGGCATAATCATTCCCTCCTCCGCTCCTAATAGACTATGCTAAAAATAGAGGATAGTCAAGTTTTTTCCCTGCAAGGCTGCAGTGTTCAGCCTGCCCTGCCGCAATCGCGATTGAATTACGCTCGTAATTGTGATCGAATTGCGACCGAAAGAGAGCGTGAATTACCCGCCTGCCCGCCTTGCCACGGCACGGTCTGCCTGTCGGCAAGCAGGCAGGCGGGCAGGGTGTTAGGATACCCTTGTCAACGTTATAGGATCGCCCAACTCAGCATCAGGCACGCTTATCGTTTCCGTTTTACCGTCTATTGTCGTCGTCTCAGTGCCCGCAATTGGTGTAAGGGTAATAGTATTGCCCGAAAACGAGACTGTATAAACCAACTCGTAACTGTAGCTCCCATAACCTTCCTCGCTTTCGCTCATGGCAAGCGTAAGCGTTGAGCCGCTCAAGCTCCAAGTCCCGCTAGAAACAACGCCCTTGTCTTCTGTAGTTGACTCACCCGTAGCCACCGTAGTTTCTATCACGCTTTCTGAGACAGTAACGGTGCCGTTTGAAGCAAAATAAAAATAATAGGTATAGGTGCGAGTTTCCAAAACTGTAGTTACGCCTCCAGATTCCGTCCAGCTTGAGTTCTCGGTCTCACTGTAACTCCACGTCCCTATTAGGCTTGATGACGAGCCAGAGCTCGTCCCGTCAGAGCTATCCGAGCATCCTGCGGCGAAAATTACCGCAACTATCGCTAAAAGCGCCGCCAAAATTTTGAGTTTTTTCATAAAACTCCTCCTAAAAATCGTTTTGCAGGCCAACCTGCCTACGGCAGGCAAAAAGCCCATCATAAAACGATTTTACCCCCCCCCCCCCCGCTTCTTTGTCAATTGTTTTTCGCGGTTTTTTTCGCTTTTTTTATAATTTTTTTGTTATATGGGGTTCTAGTTTTTTAGTTGCTAGGGCAAGGAAGCTCTATCGGCGGCGCGGCGGATGCTTCTCCTTGCGTTGCCATAGCCTATTGCGCTATACTCGGCGAATGGATTTGTCGCGAAATATTTTCCTTAATCTTTCCCCGCTTGACCACAGATATTCCGTTTCGGAAGCGGAGCTTTTTGAAAAACTTGCAGCCTGTCTCTCGGAGCAGGCTGCGGTTTTATCGTGCGCAAAGGCTGAAATCGCTCTCATCAAAGCGCACCTTTCCCTTCGCGGGGAACTTGGCGCAGAGATAGAAGCGGAGCTTGACCGCATTGCCCAAAAGATTGACCCGTCAGCCGTTTACGCGGAAGAAGAAAAGACGCGCCACAACATTCGCGCCCTTGTCAATGTGCTAAAAACGCTTGTGCCCGCTGAAATCGCCCCGCTTGTGCACTTGGGAGCTACCAGCGCGGATATTCTCGATAGTGCCCTCGCCTTCCGTGTGCGCGAGTGCATTCGCTCCGTTGTCCTTCCCGTGCTGCGCAAGCTGGAGCTTGCCCTCTGCGCCATTGCCGAGCGGGAGGCTGAAACGCCGCAGGTAGGGCGCACTCACGGGCAGCACGCGGTGCCGGTAACATTCGGATTTGCCGTTGCGGAATATGTTTCGCGCCTTGGCAAGTCTATCTTGGAAATTGAGCGCCTTTCCCGCTCGCTTAAAGGCAAGCTGGCGGGTCCAGTAGGCGCTTATAACGGCCTTTGCATGATAGTGAAAGACCCCGAAGAGCTAGAGCGCCGATACTTGAGCTTTTTGGGCCTAGAGCCTTCCGAGCATTCAACACAAATTGTAGAGCCCGAACCCCTTTTGCGCCTTCTTCTTGAGTGCAATACGGCTTTCGGCATTATCGCAAACCTTGCAGACGACCTGCGCAACCTTCAGCGCTCTGAAATCGGCGAGGTTTTTGAGGAGTTTAGCGCCTCACAGGTGGGCTCATCGACAATGCCGCAAAAGCGGAACCCGTGGAACTCGGAGCATGTGAAAAGCCTATGGAAGGCGTTTGCTCCCCGCGCCGTAACGTTCTTCATGGATCAGATTTCGGAGCACCAGCGCGATCTCTCCAATTCCGCAAGCCAACGCTTTACCGCCGACTACATCGCGGGCTTTGCATTTGCGGCAGAGAGAATGCGCTCCGTTGTTTCAAGCCTCCGCGCGGACAGGGAGAAAATGAAGGCTAACCTTGCCCTTGCGGGCGGAAAGGTCAAGGGCGGGGTTTTAGCCGAGCCCGCATATCTTCTCCTTGCGCAATCGGGTGTTTCTGACGCGCACGAAGTTATAAGAAAGATAACGCTTGATGCGGAAAAAACGGGCGAATCTTTTTATGCAGCGCTTAAAAAAGATGCTGACGCTTTTTCCAGAATAAGCGCGCAGCTTGCCGCGGTCGGAATCCCAGACAGCTCCGCTTTTTTCTCCGACCCCGCACAGTACAGGGGCCTTGCGGCGGAAAAGGCTAAAAGCCTTGCCGCCAAATATTCCCACTTAATGGAGGAAATGTCCCTTTAATGCTTCAAACGCTTTTGCTCGGCGTGTCTCTCGCTATGGACGCATTCGCCGTTTCCGTTGCAGCCGCCTGCACTTCCAGCATAAGCAAGTCGGTTATGTTCAGGGCCGCCCTGACTTTTGGCATATTCCAGTTTGCAATGCCTATGGCGGGCTGGTTCTTCGCCTCGTTTTTTGTAAAGTACATTTCAGCGATTGACCATTGGATAGCCTTTGTGTTGCTAGGCATTGTAGGCGGGCGAACCCTTGTTTCTTCATTTAGAGAACTAATAGAAGAAAAAAGGCAAAAAAAAGAAAGCAGTGCTGCGCTTGCGCCTAAAACAGAGAATGCCGAAAAGGAGGCGGCAGGTCTTGAATCAATAAAAACGCTTTTAGCGCTTGCCGTAGCCACTAGCATTGACGCTCTTTCTGTAGGCGTTATATACGCTTCAATGCCGCCGCGCGAAATGCTCACATCGGCGCTTGTAATCGGCGCAGTAACGTTCATTATTTGCGCAGGGGGCTTCTTTCTTGGCAAGAAGGCCAATAATGTTTTCGGCATTTACGCGCAGATTGCGGGGGGATTAATCCTCATCGCAATCGGCACGCGAATGCTAATCAGCCACCTTTTAGCGGGCGGCTGATTAATCCTTTTTTAGCTTATTGCGTTAATCTTTTAAGCCTCACTGCATGAGAAGCGCGGCGTACGCGGCAAGCGCCTCGTCCATGTCGCCGCCTGCAAGCACGCTCTTGGTAAGCTTTTTGCCGAGCTGCACGCCCTCTTGGTCAAAGCTATTCACGTTCCAAGCAAAGCCCTGAAACATAATCTTGTTTTCAAAGTGCGCAAGGAGCGCGCCAAGCGTTTTGGGGTCAAGCGTCTTGCCGTAAATGAGGCTTGAAGGCCGCTCGCCGTTAAACTGCTTGTTCGGGTTTTCGTCGTCCTTGCCCTTCGCAAAAGCGGTAATCTGCGCTGCAAGGTTTGCAAGAAGCTTCTTCTGGCTTGTTGAGCCTTCCGCCTCAACGTCCTCGCCGCGCTGGCTTTCGGCAAAGCCTATAAACTGCAAGGGCACAATGTCCGTCCCCTGATGCAAAAGCTGATAAAACGAATGCTGCCCGTTTGTGCCTGGCTCGCCGAAAATCACAGGTCCCGTGGCATAAGCAATAGGCTCGCCAAAGCGGTTTACGCTCTTGCCGTTTGACTCCATGTCCAGCTGCTGAAGGTGGGCGGGGAATCGGGAAAGCGCTTGGCTGTAAGGCAACACCGCCGTTGACGGAAAGTGCAAGACATTCCGCTCATAAACGCCGAGAAGCGCATCAAGAAGCGCGGGGTTTTTGCGAATGTCCATCTCAAGCGCGATTTTGTCAGCTTCGGCGGCTCCGTCAAGAAAGCTCTTAAAAACATCTGCGCCAAAGGCAAGCGAAAGGACAGCTCCTCCTACAGCCGAAGACGTTGAGTACCGCCCGCCGATAAAGTCGTCCATATAGAATGAAGCGAGGTAGTCGGGATTGTTCGCGAGCGGGCTTGTTTCGCTAGTTACGGCAATCATGTGCCTTGAAGGGTTAAGCCCCGCTTTTTTAAGGAAAGACTTTGCAAAAAGCTCATTTGCCAAAGTCTCCTGCGTTGTGCCGCTTTTTGAAACAAGAATAAAAAGCGTCTCTTCTAGGTTAAGGGAAGAAATAACCGCCGCGCCGTCATCGGGGTCAACGTTAGAAATAAAGGCTGCCTTCATTTTAAGAGCGCCGCTTTTTTCTGCCCAGCCTTCAAGAGCCATATACACCGCGCGGGGGCCTAAGTCCGACCCGCCTATTCCAATTTGCACCACCGAGGTAAAGGGCTTACCCGTGCTCCCCGTTATTTTGCCTGCGTGCACCTTTTCCGCAAAGTCGGCTATTTTAAGACGCTGCTCCTCATAGAAGTTCCGCATGTTTTTGCCGTTAAAAATAACGTCTCCCGCCTGCTGCCCGCGCGCAAGATGGTGGAGCACTTTGCGGTTTTCTCCTGTGTTAATCACCTCGCCTGAAAGAAGCGCCTTGTATTTTTCTACAAGCTGCTGCTCGTTGCTAAGCTCCTGAAGAACGCTAAGCGCCGCGTCATCAACCTTTTTTGCCGCGTAGTTGTATGCAAGCCCCGCCGCCATCGGCGCGGAGTATTCCGCAATCCTTTCCTTTGTCAACACTTCACGCAATTTTACCGGCTCTTTAAGGCTTAAAAGCTTTTTGTAAGATTCCGCTGTGTCAAGGTTTTTCCATTCGATCATTTGTCTCTCCTTATGGTTTTATTCCGCGGATACGGTTTCGCTGACCTAATTGTAAGAAAAACGGTTTTTTCAGTTTCATAACCGGGGCTCAAGTCAGCCTGCCAATAAAGGAAAATGCTTAGAGCTTTCCCGCGCACTGATGAGCCAGATTCCACGGCGTCTTGCTCGCCGGAAAAGCGAAGCGCCACTCCTGGATTTTCATTCGCTTCTATTTTGAATTCCGCCCCGCCGTCAAAATCTGAAATCAAAATCCATTCCGCCTGCGGATATTCGGATAATCCCTGCGGAACGACGTGTTTTGCCTCGCAAGAAAAAACTGAAACCGCAGGCTCTGCTTTTTTGGGGCTAGCCAAAACAAAGTGAAGGGCTGTAGCAAAAATCCCCGAAAGATTCATGGGACTGTCGTTTTTTAGTATAAACTGAATTTGAAGGCCTGTTTTTGTAAACAAAAAATGCTTTTTAAGCGCAATCGGCTGCTCAAAAGAGCCGTAAAGCCCGCAGGTTTTCAAAACAACTTCCCTGCGGGCAGCATCCATGCAATCTTCCTGATAAAAATTAGAAGAAAAAACATCAGGCAGGGACTCTGTATCAAATTTGAGAATTTTCTGCAAATCATCTTTTGCGGCAAAGTAATCAAGAAAAAGCCCTTCGCCGCCTGCCGCTTTAGCCGATTTTCCTGAAAAGCAGCAGAAATTCCTGCTAGACGAAAAAACGGCGCACTCAAAGATTTTTCCCCCTAGCGAATGGAGGTACATATTCTGAAATTCAGTCTGCGAAAGATATTCTTTCTGCCCGTCAAAGTCATAGTCAAAAGAAATAAGAGAATCGCTGAAAACTCCGCGCTGTCTTGTAAGCTTTTCCGCAGAAAGGAGCTTTTTATAAGCGTAGACTGCTGAAGCGGCAGCCTCTCCGGCATTCTGCCGCGAAAACAGAAGGTAGTTCTGCGCACGGCAAAGCTCTTCGCGCGCGGAGTTTTTTCTTGCCTTATCGCCGCGGATTTGGTTTACAAGAGTGTGGACATACATCATTTTAGCGTATAAGCCGAATGCAACCGGCGAGGAATTCATTACGCTTTGCTTTACAGGGAATTTGGAAAGGGCTTTTGCATCCCAGCCTTCAGGAGGGCTTTTTACATCCTGCGGCGACATCCCCGCGGAAAGGCTTATCCATTGTTGCCTTAAGCGGCTGTTTTTTGCAATTTGAGATGCCGTCCCAAAGCAAACAGGAACGTTCTCTGCCAGCGCGAAATCAAAAAGCCGCGAAAGCCAAGGATTTTCTCCCGCAAGAAGCGGAGGCAACGCCTGCGGCGCAATAAACAGCGCTTCTGCAGCGCCTGAACCGCCTGACAGCGCTAAAAGAGATTCGCAAAATCTCTGCGGAGAGCCAGCATCTTCAGGGTTTTGAATTTCCGCTATAGTCTCTAGGGGAATGGCTGTAACGGCTTTTCCGTTTTCTTCTATGGATACAGGGAAACTGCCGTCCGCGCTAAAAGAGCCGCTGTGCTTGAGCATGAGCTTGTCGATAAACACATGCTCAACGCCGCAGCTGGACAAAACCGGAACCATCGATGAATCCCATGCGCTTGAAGGAAGCCACGCGCCGCGCGGCTTTTTTCCGGTTGCCCTGCGAATTGCGGTAGTAAGCATTTCAATTTGCACAACCCTGTCACCGGCAGGAATAAAAGGAAAATAAGGCGCGAAAAAACCCCCGCCGATAATTTCCAGTGCTTTTTTGGAGACAAGCTCATTCGCTATGGAAAAAAATTCCGAGTGGCAGCGGTCAATCCATTCTATAGCTTCTCCTGAAAGATAAAGGGAAAAAGAAATCTTCGCATTTGCGCACATGCAGGTGAGGAGAGGCTTCAAAATCTCGGCATAGTCTTTTTCATGCGAGGCATTGCTCAAAAGAGGATCAAAGACATAATAAGAGCCCAAGCACAAAGAAACTAATCCTGCCATACTTCTTTACCCGGTAAAGGCATGCATAGACAATATTATATCGAAAAGCGGCTGAATAAAAGAAAAAATTCCAAGCAAAACCATAGCGAGAGGAAGGGCAAGGCGGCTTCCAGGAATGCGAAGAAGCGAAAGGCGGCTTAAAGCCGCTATCATTAAAAAAAGAAAAAACGCGAATGAAGCCGAGCAAGAAATAGAAATTACAAGCGCGTCAGTGAAAGAAAGCCCTTCTTTAAGGGAAAGAAAGACAGGCGCAAAAACAAACAGCGCCTCCTGAAAGGCAAAGCGGCTGTCAGTAAAATCATCAGGGAGGAGCACCGACAGCGCTTTGTTAAGCGCGAAAGAGACTAGGGCGACCAGAAGCGGCAGGAAGCCTGAAAGCGCCGCGCTGAACTGCGGCTTTGAAAATGGAAACCACAAAATAGCTGTGGACAAAAATGAGGCAATGGCTGTTTTAAGCGCCAGCTTAAAAAGGCGCTTGTCAATGCAATCCTGCGGAAGCAGCAGAAAATTCATGCCGATTCCATATGAAAAAACCGCGGAACAAACAACAAAATATAGCGCAAAGGTAAAAAAAAGCATAATTGCACTCTTACTGCAAAGAATTTGATTTTTTTGCTGTTGCGAGATTCCATATCCAGAGAATAAGGCCGATTAAAATCAGCGAGCCGGGGAAACTTCCAAAAAACCGGGTAAACCCGGTGATTTCTGAAGAGAATACTGCAAGAGAATAAATTTCGCCTATGGCAGGAAAAGAGACAGTTCCAAAGTAGAGCAATTCCCTTAAAAGCGAGAGCGCAGGCGGAAAAGCGGCTGCGGTTAAAACAGCTGTAAACGTGCTGTCAACGCCTGCGTTGTATTTAGAAGAAAGAAACTCAAACAAAAGATAGATAAAAGGTACAGCATAAAGAAAAAAATCCAAGGCAAAAGCAGCAAGAGGCAAAGCAAGTTTAACCAGCGCTGAATAAAGCGCCGTGCAAAGAAGCAAAGAGAGAACTTCGATAATGAGCGTGTATTCTTTTTTCAGGCTGCAAAGCGAAATAAGCTTTCTTGTTCCAAGAAGTGCGAAGAACGAAACGCAGAACGCAAGAGTAAAAATAAGCCCGTAAGAAAACCTGGAGAGAGCGGGAAAAATAGGACAGGCGCAGAATACAAACAAAAAAACGCTTTTTTTTACCATTCTGTTCCGCCTCCTGCATAAAGGTTTCTCCTGTTACGGGCTGCGGCAGCAATAATTCCCTGCGCAGCCGCTTCTATTTTAGAAGCCCATTTTTGCAAGTTTCCCGCAGAAATCTCCGTGTCCGCGACGGCTTCGCCGGATTCTGAATCGAAAAGCGACCTTCCTCGGCAGTTTCCCAGAAACTGCGCGCCTGAATCCGGGCTATAGTAAAAAACGGAAACAGCAGGACCTGAAAACCCCGCGACAGGCACAACAAAAACAAAACTTGAGCTGTAAGCGGAATTATCCGCCTGATTTTGAGCCTGCGCTAAAAAGACAAATTGAAATGCTCCTCCGCCGCTTGCAGGATACACGCGCATTCCTGTAACCGGCGCTTCCTTTTCTGCAAAAACGGCCTCAAAGCGCGCCGCAAGAACCGCATCAGCCTTCTGCCTGGCAGCGGTTTCAGCCCTGCCGGCTGCCAAAAGGTTTAAGAGCAAAACAATAGCTACAGCCACAGCCGCAATGCAGGCAAAAATCACTCTCCAGCGGAGAATTAGCCTGTCCTGACCTGTTTTGCGGCTTTTTTCGGTCTCTGTTGCGTCAGTTCCTGCCATGCAAAATATTTTCCATTGAGTAGCCATGCAAAATCCTGTTTTCGGCATATTCAATTATCAAAGACATGAGATTCGCGGCAAAAACAGTAAAAACCGCTCCAAGGATAGAATCTCCGCCGCGTCCGCAGGCAAAAAACGCTGCAATACCGGCAAAGAATCCAAGTATAGCCCGCCCTGTCCTTGTCCGCGGCAGCGACGGAAAATCAGAAAACAAATAAACGGCAACAAAAAAAACTCCGCTCGAAAACAGGGCAAAAAGAACATTGCCGCCTGTGCCGCCATCAAAAGCCGGCAAGAAAAAGTAAACTCCCACCGCGTAAACTGCAAGAAACACAGCGGGCGCAATCCAGTCAGCAATGTCAAGCGCAATCAAGACAATGGAAGAAACAAGCGTCACAATGTTAAACTTAAAGGCAGGGATCGGCGCGGCGGGATTAAAAAAAAGCGGTATATACCCCTCTGGCAACGTGATTCCAAGCGGCTCAAGCAGGAAATTGACGGCAGCCGCAATTCTGTAGTCAGAATCAGCAACAAACCCTTCAGACGGCAAGGAAGCGCCAGGCTGAAAAGCCGAAAACCCCTGAAAATACGCCGGAGAAGAAAGAAATAGAAAAATCACTGAAAGCACCGAAGCATTTATCCATGCGTTTCCTTTGCCGTTAAAAAAATTTCTTGTGATAAAAAGCCCAAAAAACGATGCAAAGCCTGCAAGAAAAAGATTTGCTTGGCTGGGAAGCAAAAAGCCTGTAACGAGGCCTGAAATTACCGCCGTGCCGTCAGAAAACTTTTTACAGCGTCCGCTTATGCCGGAAACAGGCGATAAAAAGCACATCTCCGCTATGACTGCGCCAACCAGAGAAGCTGAAATTACAATCAGCGCCTGTACATCCTTGAAAGCTATCATAAGGACAATCTGGAGGAGCAAAGTAAAAAGAACAACCAGAAAAGCTCTTTCAACCCTTAACCCTGAAAAAACAAATGGCGAAGGCAATACGTTCAAGGCTCTTGTTTTCAATTTTGTCCCTCCCTGTCACCAGTGCTGACGGCAGAAGCAAGTGTATCATTAAGCGTGCCATTGATAATATGGTGAAGGGGAATGCCCGCCGGACATGCAACGGTACACGCCCCGCAGAAAATGCACTTTGAAGCTGCCTTCCCCGCAGACTCAGCCGCCGCGCCATTCACGAAAGCGCCGCGCAGGTTGCCTTTTTGCGCCGCCAGAGCCAGCCTGACGGGGTCAAGGCGCAGCGGGCATATTCTCATGCAGCGCCCGCAATGGATGCACCTCTCTGCCGTAAAAATTTGCCTTTCATCTTTCCCGAAAAAATGAAGCGCATCCGTATTCATGTCAACAGGCGTATCTAAATCATACAGCGCTTTTCCTGCAATCAGCCCGCCCGCAACAGCTTTTGAAGGCTGGAATTTGAAACCGCCGCATTCCCCGACAACATCGCGGATTCTCGTTCCAATCCGCACATTGAGAATTTGCGGAAACTTAACCGCGGAACCGGCAATCAATACAGGGCGCTGCAATACCGGCATTTCAAATTTAAGCGCATTGAAAAGCGAAAAAGCTGTCCACGGGTTAATGCAAAAAACGCTTTCAGGGCGGCTTTTTTCAAAAGCTTCTGCCGCCTCACGTTTGCAGCTATACTCGCCCCCCGAAGGATACACAGCGGAGGATACAGCCCGCCGCACTTCAAAGCCTTCAAAAAACCTATGCGCGGTTAAATCAGCCGAAGCAAAGGCTTTTTTATCCTGATACAAAAGAAAAATGCGCTTTACGTCAAGGCTTTTCGCAACGAGCGCACAGCCTTCAAGCACAGCATTAGTGTAATTTTTGGCAAGAAAGCTATCGATGCAGCAGGACGGGTCAAAGTCATACATACGCAAAGCAAGAATCCCGTCTGAAACGTAATTTCCCGATGCGGAATCCGCGCTAAAAAATTCTCTCCGAAACGAGCGAAGCAAAAAGGCAAGAGGCGCGCAGGTGCCGTCAAATGTTCTTATAAGCCCAAGGCTTTCAATCATGCTGAGAAGCCATTCTGGCGAAGCATTTTCCAAATTGCACGGCACGGGGCGCTTTCCAGACAGCTCAAAGCTGCCAGAAAGCTCAATAATTGCAACTTTTTCCGCTGTCTGATCGGCAAGGGGCACAGCGCGGTATTCGTGTAAGATTCCAGGAACCGATGAGTAGACGTAAGCGGAATTTTCCCCCTGCGGAACAGCAATAACCTGCCCCTCGCGGACAGGCGTGCCGGGCTGGATAATGGGGCGGGCTGCCGCGCCCGAATGCTGGCGCAAAGGAATCAGCGCCACGCCAGGGAGAAATGCGTTCCCCTTAAAAGGCGCGGAGTCAGGCGAATTTATAATATTAAGCGGCTTGCTGCCGAAAAGACCGCTCCTGCCGATTTTTACAATATAAGAGTTCATCAGGGAAGCCGCCTTCTTTTTACTGCGGAAAATCTTTCCTGTTTTATCAGCATTTTTTCAAGCGGAGAAGCGCATTCCTCAAAAAGCATCATAATAAAATCCGAATCAAACATTCCAACCGTAACTTTTTCAGCCGCCAAAACTCTGGAATCGGTTTCCCTATAGTCCAAGTATTGAATTGCAGTGCCATCATGCGGAAATTCAAACGGCTGCGATATTTTTCTCCATGGATAAGCGAAAATATTCCATTGAAACACCGCAAAATCCGAAAGCGAAAACAAAAAGCCGCTTTCAGATTCCGCCATTCCGTACCCCGCTAGGGCAGAACCCATAGCGAAAGCCTCCATACAGGCTTCAGCCGAAAAGCCGCTCCTTGAAGTATACATTTCAGGCGCGGGAATGTACACATCGGGGCGATTTTTTTTCCCTTTTTCTGAAAAAAAAACGCTGCTTTGCCGCCCGTATGACCATAAAGCCGCAGAAATCATAACAGCGGAAGCCAGCAAAAACCCCGCAAAAAAAGACAGCGCCGGCGAAAAGCTTTTTTCCGAACGGGAAAAAGGCAAGCCGTGCGGCAGGTTCCCCCTAACAAGCATTAAATCCGGCTTAAAGACAGGGTGAGTCCTCTTCCGTGCTTTAAGGGCAAAGACAGGGCTTTCACATGACAGAAAGTCCGGCTTTAGCATTCCTGCAAAAATGACGGCGGCGGCGCTCCCTAGAGGCACAGCCAACATAAATAAAACGCCTCGCCCTGAAACAACGGCGGAAATAACAGCCACCACGAACCACGGCAAAAAAACGGGCATCGCCTTCCGCGAAAGAATTTTAAGTTGCCCTTTTGTGATTGTTCGGTATGGGGGAAAAACAGATGCGGAATATGCCGCCGCACCGCATATCCAGAAAAAGCCTGCAAGCCAAGAAGAAAAGCTGTTTCCTGCAAGAGCGAAAAGATACGGAAAAACCAAAACCACGGGCACAACCGGGAAAGGCTTGCAAAACAGCGCAACAAAGAGAGCGAAAAAAAAGAGAAGAACGCACGGAAGGACAACAAAAGCGCCTTTGCGCTCGATAATCCAAGAAAAGCCGCTGTTTTCAAAAAGTGGTATCAGCTTTTTAGCATAATTCCAAGGAACGGAGCTTTCGCTGATATAAACTATCCTGTATGCGCCTGACGCGTCATAAAACCACTGCGAGCGCAGTGTCTCGGCTTCTTTCAAAAACGGAATAAAGGGCGTTATTGTTTGAACCGGCAAAAAAGCAGAATTGGATTCCGTTACATATTCGTGCAGGCCTGCCTCATGCAAAAGAGAGAGCAAATCCTCTTCCCTGTCTGGCGGGGAAACACAGAGAATTCGAAAATCCTTCCATAATGTGCCGGAAGAGAGCTTTCCTGCCGCAAAAAGCGCGGCCGCGCAGACAAAGCAAACAGAGGCGAAAAAAAAAGCGGAAAATCTCGGCAGGGGCTTCGCCATAGCTTTATCTTTCAGTTTTGCAACGAAGATTATAAAAGCGAAAAAACAATGCCAATAACAAAGCCGAGGAAAAGACCTGTAAACACTTCTGTTGGCTTGTGCCCCTGTGTTTCTTTTACCGGAGTAAACTGAATTTCAAGTTTTTCAGAAATTTTTTTTCCCAAGTCATTCAGGACCTGCGCCTGCTGCCCGCTGTTTCTTCTGACTCCCATTGCGTCGCGTATAACGATAAGCGAAAAACAACACGAAAACACAAAAAAGTCGGATGAAATGCCGTACTTGAACGCTATTGATGTTGTAACGGAAGAAACAAGCGCGGTGTGGCTTGAAGGCATTCCGCCAGTTCGCCATAAAAAAGACTCAAGGAGCTGCTTGGCGCCGCTAATCGAATGAGAAGCAAGCCCTATTGCAGTTTTTATTAACTGGCTTATTAGCCAGCTGGCAATAGCAGATAAAAACAGCGAATTATACAAAAAGCCGCGTAGCTGCCAAGAAAAGTTCCCGCCCATAAGCTGACAGTTATATTCTTTCAAAACCGCTCCTTTGTCAAGGATGGGACTGCGGACAAAAAACTTGGACTGAATACAAAAGACTTTTCTGTGAGAGGAGGAGAGAATGATGTATTCAGAGGATGTACGCCGCAAGGGAATCGGTGGCTTGCGACGATCCACGAGGACTAAATAGCCTATTTAGTCTGACTAAATAAGCTATTTAGTCGAAGTAAATAGGCTATTTATTCAAACTAAATAGGCTATTTACTCCGCGTCAGTCGGCGATTTTCGAAACGTGGACGGCCAAGAAGAAGGCGGCGCGCGACAACCTAACCTTGACAAGGCAGCCTTCATCGGCTTATTTTAATCTTTCCG
>CAZDXD010000003.1:0-6938 GCA_964509415.1 uncultured Treponemataceae bacterium | reverse complement strand
CGCGACAACCTAACCTTGACAAGGCAGCCTTCATCGGCTTATTTTAATCTTTCCGCACCATGCGCCGATCTGTAATCGCGTTTTTCTTTATTGCCGCCGGTTTTTTCTTTTCCGCCTATGGAAACGAGATTGCTTCCTTCGGAAACAGCACGGGTTTTCGCTATGTTATCGCCGTATCAGTGCCGGAGGATGACACGGAAACCGCCGCCCTCTTTTCCCGCGGAAGAGCGTTTTTTGAAACGCTTGCTTCCGAAAACCGCCTACCTGATGCCGGCATTTCCCTTGTTTTGACGACCAATGACTATTCGCGGCTTCCTGAAACGCTCCGTCCTGCCGTTCCCGAAGGCGCGGCAGAAGTAATATCCCTGCTTGAGCGGACAGGCGGCGGGGCAGTGATTCTTATTTTGCCAGAAGAAGCGGCGGGACAAACCGTAGTCAAATGCGGCGTAAAAGGCAAAACCTCACCGCCTGAACTTCTAAGCGTTCTTATTACAGAGCTTGAAAAGGCAGGAATTAACTGGCGCCTTGAGGAAAGCCATCTTGAGCTTTACAGAACAGGCTGGATTCCTGAAAACCACATTCTTAAAGCGTATTCTGAAGCAGGAATTCCTGCCATCGCCGTAAGCACTTCGGCTGATATTTTTCCGGCTCTTTCTGAAACCGTGCGCTCTCTTTCCCTGCGGGATTCCGCAAATGGCTTTGCTTACGGGCTGACAGAGCAGAACTACGCCATGCTGAAAATGCCCGAACTTTTGCAGAATACGGCGCAGCGGCTTATTTTGCCGCTTTTCAGCGAAGAAAGAAGCGATGACGGGCGGACAGGCGGAATTCCTTCCGTGCACCTTGCAGGCGGACAGTTTATTGTACTAAGCGAGCGCCTTATTGTTTCCGTGATTATCTTTTTTTTCTCTCTTTTTTTGCTTTATCTTTGCGTTCTTTTTCTTTTTAATCCTGAAACAAGAAAAAGGCGCATAAAGGAATTTTGCCAAGCACTCCCCTTCTCTGTTTTATTCGTAATCGTCAATTTCTTCGCCATGTACTTGGGGGGTCGCCTTGCTTCCGCCCTTGTCAGCTTGCGCTTTGGGAAGCCAGATGCATGGATTTTAATTCCCCGCGCGGCTGTTTTAACTAAGCTATGCTTTGCATTTTTGCTTTCTTCCCTAGCTTCAAACCTTAAAAACCGATTCCAGTCCGGCAGGGACCCTGTAAGCATCGGGTACACCGCTGTTGTATCAGGCCTTATAAACATTTTTGTTTTTTCAGCGCTTGAGTTCTCAATGGCAGGCTATTTTATTTTCTGTTACATACTTATTTTTGCCCATGCCCACACGAAAAACACGCCCGCGCAGATTGTCCTTACAGTTCTTGCGGCGGCGGTTTTTGCACCCCTTTACGCGCAGATTGTCTCTGGGAACACAGCGGCAATTTCCGCAATCTATAGCAATGAAGGCGGCTGGAACATACTTGTAGCCTTTTTTGTCCTGCCTTTTCAGCTTATGGTGATGGGGATAAGCGAAAGGACCGGCACCTGCTTAAAGCTCACGCTTAATCTTCGCCTCCCTGCCAAAAGGCGCATTAAAATGCGGGTGCCGTCAATGCCGCTTGCGGCCTTTGTTGCTCTTGCAGTGTCCGCGGCCGCCGTGTTTTCCGTTCCTGCGTGGAGCAGGGATAAGCCGCTCCCCGTCCTTATAAACCAGAGCATAACAGAAGAAGGCTTGACTGTAACGCTTGATTCTCCCGCATCCCTTAAAAACATAGAGTTAAGCAGGATGCAAAACGATTCCGCAGGGTTTTCTTCGCTTTCTACGCCGCGCCCTAAAGATTTTATAAGCGTTGAGTTTTCCTCGCGCGATTTTCTGGATAGGAAGGTTT
Organism: uncultured Treponemataceae bacterium; assembly: GCA_964509415.1. Taxonomy (GTDB): domain Bacteria; phylum Spirochaetota; class Spirochaetia; order Treponematales; family Treponemataceae; genus Avitreponema. The sequence continues at coordinate 5,066 of CAZDXD010000003.1, read as the reverse complement.
ACGAGCTTGTAATCAGCCCGCGCGTTAATGCCCGCCGCATAGATGTTTCAGTTTTTTCTGAGACAGGAATTGCCGTAAATCTTTCATCGCTTCCCTTTCAGCTTGAAGAAGGCGGCAGGGAAGCTCTTTTTTCTTCAAACGAAAACCCCGAAACGCCAATGCATGTAAGCTTTATAACCGGAACAGCCGGCTCCCTCCAAGCTGAAATTTCATGCTGGAGCACGGACAACCCCTTTGGCTTTTATATAGAAGATGAAAACATTGCAGGCAGCAATCTGCTTTTTATTAAAAAAGAAATGTCTCTTTCGGAAGGCGGCATGCAATGAGCATACAGCCTTGTTTTTTTCATGTGGACTTGGATGCCTTTTTCGCTTCCGTTGAGCAGCTCGATCACCCTGAATACAAGGGAAAGCCTGTTATTGTTACAGGGCGCGGAAGGCGCGCGGTAGTTTCAACCTGCTCCTACGAAGCGAGAAAATTCGGAGTACATTCCGCAATGCCAAAGGCAAGGGCTATGCAGCTTTGCCCCGAAGGAATTTTCATCTTTGCAAACATGCCACGCTATCACGAAAAGTCAAAAGAAGTGATGGCTGTATTCTCCGAGTTTTCATCTGACGTTATGCAGGTGTCCGTAGACGAAGCCTTTCTTGACATGACAGGCACGGGGCGGCTCTTTGGCCCGCCAGAAGAAGCTGCGGCAAAGCTAAAGCGCGCCGTTTTAGAAAAAACAGGGCTTACGGTGTCTGTGGGGGCGGCGAAAAACAAGTACATGGCAAAAATCGCGTCAGGCTTTAAGAAGCCGGACGGGCTTACAATCGTGATAGATAAAGATGCAGCCGCCTTTATGCGAAGCCTTCCGGTCAAAGATGTCTGGGGCGTTGGGAAAAAAACGCAGGAAAGGCTTGCCGAAGCAGGCTTTAAGACAACGGAGGGCATTGCCGAAGCATCGGAGGCGCTTCTTCAAACCATAATAGGGAAAGCCGCGGGGCATTCGCTTTTTCTTGCAGTGCGCGGGCAAGACCCCGGCTTTTTTTCGGGCGAGGCGGCTGAAAGGTCAATTAGCTGCGAAAGAACCTTTGAATGCGATATAAGCGACTATGATATTATCGAAACGCTTCTTTTTGAACTTGCGCAGGAGCTCAGCTTTAGAATGTTTGACGAAAACGTTTCTTCAAGCACGGTTAGCATTAAAATACGCTACGGGGACTTCAAGACAGTTTCGGCGCAGTCTACAGGCGAAAGGCCTGTAAATGATTCATCAGACCTTTTTGCAAGGCTCCATGCCCTTCTTGCAAAAAAATGCGAGCGCGGAAAACCGATAAGGCTTTTGGGCGCGGGGCTTCAAAATATAAGGCGCGGGTCGGCGCCGGAACAGGGGGAACTCTTTGAAAGCGAAAGCAAAAAGCGCCGCGCCCTTGCAAAAGCCGTTTATAAGCTGAACAAAAAAATGGGAACGGGTGCGGTTGCGCCGGCAAGGCTTCTTGGGCTAAAAAGCGAATCCGGCAAAAAAAAGCCTTAAAGCTCCAACCCCAAAAAATCTATGGCAGTAAGGCTTTTTTTAGTGTAAACTTGCAGCATGGATACTGATAAGGATCAGCTTTATACCGGAATGGACAGCGCAATCGAATCGCTTAAAGCGGCGGAACCGCAGCCTTCCGATATAATAGCCTTAAATAGCAACGAGCGGGAGCTTATTAACCGGTTCTTTGAAGCCATGAGGCTCCGCTCCCCTGAAACAATGGAAGAGATCGCCGCCATAATTATGGACTTGGAGCGCCTTTCCGCAGCTGTTTCCCGCTATCCTTCAATGTACGCGCAAACCTCCCTTTTTGGGGAGCACCGCTCAATCCGCACGCTCATTGACACTCTCTGCACAGTAGACGAGGGCGGAAAGCTGCTCTTTCTTCCTACAAAAGCCATTCTGGGGCAGGGCTTTTTGGTGGCGAAATTTCACGCTTTTGCCGCCATCGTAAAAGTCGCAAAAAAATCTTCTTTTCCGGAAGACACTGTTGCGGAATTGAGGCAGGCGACAGTCAATGTCATGCTCACGCTGATGGCGGAAGACGTTTACATGTCGCTTTTGAATGACTCCAGCCTTCGCGGAGACGTGCGCCATGACGTTGCAGAAGCGCTTGCGGAGCTTTGGGAACACCGGCTTGACCCCCACGCTACTAGGGTTGCGCCCGTTCTCGATGCCGTCTGGACAGCCCGCAGGCAGATTGTGCCGAGTTTCGGCACAATGATTGGCACAAGCGAGCTTCTAATGCTTTCCATCGAGCTTGACGAAAGCTGGACAAGGTTTATCGCGGAAAAAATCGCAGAACCCGATGTTTCCGCAGCAATGGAAGAGTTTCTCTTCGGGCTTTCTTTTGAAGACATTTCGCTCATAAGAAGGGAATTGAAAAACCGAAAGCAAGCCGCCATCGGAAAAGAAGAAGTCGAAAGAATAATCGGGCACGAGGCGGACGCAAAAGCCGATGAGGACCCGAGGTTTTTTTATCAGGCGTACACAAAGCGCAGGAACAACGCTAGCGCGCGCAAAAAGATGGCTCTCAATGGCCCGTGGAAGACGCTCGAAGACCACTATATGCAGTTTATTATCGAAAAAAACAGGGAACAGAAAGCCAATGGCCGCTGAAAAAAGGAGCTTTCACGTTGGGGAAAAAATCCGCGCGGTAAGGGAGCGAAAAGGCTGTACGCTTAAAACGATAGCCCAGCGCGCCGGCGTAAGCGAAAGCCTCATTTCGCAGATTGAGCGGAACAAGGTTTCCCCCGCGATAGACACGCTCCTTTCAATAGCGGACGCGCTTGAAATAGATTTGGAATACCTCTTTTCGGAATACAGGCAGCAACGCCCCGTTAAGTTGATTACAGCGAAAGAGAGGGCGCGCATTGACGAAAACGGCGTTATCTACGAAGAGGTGGTGCACCCAAACGAGGGTGACGGCATACACGCAATGGAAGCGTACTATCTTACCGTGCCGCCCGGCGGGGAAACGCAACGCGGCTCTTACGGGCACACGGGGCGCGAGTTTGGGATTATCGTTCAGGGGAGCGGCGAGCTCCGCTACGGGAGTTCCGTCTATACGCTAAAACAGGGAGACAGCATTTCCTTTTCATCGGACGCGCCACACACCCTCGTAAACAAAAACACAGAGCCGCTGCGGGCGTTCTGGGTTGTAACGCCTCCGCAACGCTTCCGCTAAAAACAGCTTATTCTACGCTTTTGCGGCAAACTCTTGCTTTAAGAAATCCAAGTCAAGTTCAGGGTAAAGCACAAAGCTCTTGAGCAGCGCTTGCGCCCTAGATGAAGCTTCTTCCCGCGCCTTGTCGTCCACGACCACCTTGCCCTTTGCAGGCTTCCCGTCCTTTGTTACGCCGGGCTTGGCATTAGAAAGCACTAGGTGAAGAATAGCGGCAATTTCTTTCATTTCTGCCTCGCCCATGCCAAGCGTAGTTACGGCGGGCGTTCCCACGCGAAGCCCGCTTGTCCACCAAGGACCATTCGGGTCAAACGGCAGCGTATTCCTGTTAAGCGTTACGCCGCAAAGGGAAAGCGCTTCTTCACCCTGCCGGCCGGTAAGCCCGTAGGTGGTAACGTCAATGAGCATAAGGTGATTGTCCGTGCCGCCCGTGCTTAGCTTCATGCCAAGCTGCGAGCATTCTTTGGCAAGACTTTGAGCATTCTTTACAATAGAAGCGGCGTATTCCCTAAAAGAAGGGGATGCGGCTTCCTTAAAGGCAATAGCCTTTGCAGCCATTATATGCGGCAGCGGGCCTCCCATCACAAGCGGGCAGCCCTTGTTTACGGCATCCGAAAGCCACGACTTGCACAAAATTAGAGCGCCCCTCGGTCCGCGAAGCGTCTTGTGCGTGGTAGTAGTTACAATATCAGCCCACTTTACGGGGTCATAGTCGCCGTCAAATACCTTGCCCGCGACAAGACCTGCGAAATGCGCCATGTCTACCATAAGAACCGCGCCGCACTTGTCTGCAATCTCGCGGAAGCGGCGAAAGTTAATCGCGCGCGGGTAAGCGGAATACCCCGCAAGAAGAACAAGCGGGCGCACTTCCATCGCCTGCCGCTCTATTTCATCGTAGTCAAGAAGCCCCGTTTCCCTGTTCACCGCATAGGTGTATGCATCGAACATTCGCGCGGAAACATTTTGCCTGTACCCGTGCGTAAGGTGCCCGCCCGAATAGTAGTCAAGCCCCAAAAGCCGCTGGTTGCCCATCTTTGCGCGCAGGGCATCCCATTCAGCCTTCGTCAGCTCTGAAGCGCCCGCCTTGCCCAAAGATTCAATCTCTGGCGCTTCAATCTTAGCGCTGATTATAGCCCAGTACGCAATCAAATTGGCATCCGCGCCCGAATGCGGCTGCACGTATGCGTGCTCCGCGCCGAAAAGCGCCCTAGCTTCCTCCGCCGCGGCGCTTTCTATCGCGTCAACATTGGCGCAGCCGCCGTAGTACCTGTGCGCAGGGTAACCTTCCGCGTACTTGTCGGTCAAAAGGTTGCCCATTGCAGCCTGCACCGCCAAAGACGTGTAGTTTTCGCTTGCTATGAGCTTAAGATGAGTGCGCTGGTTTTCTAATTCCGAGACAATCGACGCGGCAATTTCGGGGAACACAGCAGAAACCTGCTGAAGGCTTGCAATATACGCTGTAAAGGCGGGGTTCGCCTTGCCCGCGGGAACGGAGGCAAGATATTTTTCCAGAGGCGATGGCATTAAAAACTCCTTGTTGCTTTCTGGGCAAATACTACCCGTTATGCCGAAAATATGCAAGGATTCTGGGCAGAGCGCTGGGGGTTAGTGGATTAGTTTCTTAGTGTTTTAGTTGTGTAGTTTTTTAGTTTCTTAGTGGTCTAGTAGCTGGGGTGGAGCAAGGGGTTAGTTGTCTAGTGGTCTAGTATCTTAGAGGCTGTTCCAATAAAAAAATTGATTGCGCAGGTATCCAAGCCGCTAGATGCTTGCCCGCTTGGTAGCGGGCTGCGCTGCGCGATTCGCTAGAAGCCTGCCCGACCTGTCTGCCGACAGGCAGGACGGCAGGCGGGCTGCCCAGCGAGC
>CAZDXD010000002.1:0-28724 GCA_964509415.1 uncultured Treponemataceae bacterium | reverse complement strand
CAGTAGCGGGCTACGCTGCGCGATCCCAAGCGAAGCTTGTCGGATTGCAAGGCCTGTAGCCTATTAGTGAACTACAATGGCACGGGCGAGAGAAGCACGTTAAGTGAGCGATAGGCAATCGCCTGGCGCTAATCGCTCGCTAGGGGAGCGGATAGTTCAACAAGAGGCTACAGGAGGCGATAGCCTCCGCTGAAGGCGCGCCCTTGGCGCGCCGCTGAATCAGCTATTCCACCAAAGGCTTTAGGCTTTCAATCAGCTGCGGCAAGTCCACAAAAAGCATATTGGCAATCATTTGCCAGTTAGTGCCATCATAGTCGTGGACAAGCCGATTGCGAAGACTGGCTATTCTCCGCCATGGGATTTCGGAATGTTCTTCCATATATTGCTGCGAAAGATGGCTAGCTTGCTCGCCCATGTTGAATAGCGGCGTTGTAACAAGCCACTGCAAATCCCTGTTTTCTGGCAAGTCATCCCCCTGCACTTGGTGGGCTGTAATATATTCCTGCAATTCGAGCGCATACTTGTAAATCCTTTTAACGCGCTCATCGTCAGTATATCTCATGCCACAAGCACCTTTTCTTGCATAACCCGCCTGTAAAACTCGCTATCTGTGTTGACCTCGCTTATTTCAAAGGCGTCAACCTTCTTTTTAGAGACAATGCGCAGCTCCTCAGCAATGTCAAGAACAAGCGTGAGCTTAAAGTCCTTGCCGCCGAACACCAGAAAGTCAAGGTCGCTTTCCTCGTCGGCCTCGCCCCGCGCGTAAGAGCCAAAGAGGTAGATTGCCTCCACTTGGTATTTTTCCGCTATCGGCCTTACCATCGCTTTAATGTCGTCAAGCGAAAACACCTTGCCGTTCATTTTGCGCCTCCACAAAAGCGGATTATATCATAGGATAGAGCAAAGTTAAAAGAATTAAGAGCAAGGTTTAACTAACAGCTGTTAGCTTTTAGCTGCCAGCGATTATCAACCCGATAATCATCGATTATTGCACCGATAATCGACGATTATCAAGGCGAAAATGGACGATTATCAGCCAGAAAACGGGCGAGCCGCCAGTTGACAAAACCGACAACTATTCCATTGACAAAGGCTCAAACCCGCAAAGGCTTTTTGGAAAAAAATGTTCGCATGGCTATTGACATTCCTTCCAAGATAAAATATCTTCCTTTATATATATGGAAGCCCTAGAGGATGCCTAAAAAGCTAAAAAAAAGCGTTTTTTTTGGTAAAAGTGCTATAAAACTACTTGACGATGGCAGCGCAATGTGGTATCTTAGGGTTAAAGGCGGGAGGCAAAGGCTAAAAATGCCAAAGCCGCTTGCTAATCTTAATTTTAAGGGGGCCAAAGATGGCACAAAACTATGAGCAAGAGAGGGGGATTATGGCAGAACGCATTACGGGCTTGCTTTCGGCAAGAAAGATGAGCCAAACCGAGCTTGCCCGCGCTACCAACCTTACCAGCGCGGCAATTTCCAGATATTTGAGCGGGGAGCGGCAGCCCAAGGGTCCAATACTGCTCAGCGTGGCTAACGCGCTGGGCACAAGCGTGGACTACCTTTTGGGCAACACGATTGAGCCCTACCCCGCCAGCAAGGAGGCTGACCTTGACGAGGCTGTAAGGCTTATAGCGCGCAACGCCAGGACAATGACGGCAGAAGAAAAGCAAAAAATAGCGGAAATTCTTTTTGATCGCGAAAACAGGAGGTGATCATGTTGAATAAAATTATAGCTAGGAGGATTAAGGTGAAATTGCAGCCGATTGAATACACAAAGATAGAAAACACATTCCTTGACATTGTGGAAGACTTGGGCCTTACGGAGTTTCCCATAAATCCGTTTGAGTTTGCCAAGTGTGCAGGCGTGGAACTGATTGAATATTCCGAGCTACCTAGGACTCTCGGCTGGCTTGGGGAAGCTTACGAGGACGGCTTTAGCGCCATGGTTGGCGAGGATAGGTACTGCATTTATTACAACGACTACAAAAATGATGAAAGGATGCGCTTCACGTTGTGGTACGAGCTCGGCCACATTTGCCTAGGGCACCTTGACGGCACGTCCGCCACAACAAATGCAAGAAAGCAGCAAGCCGAATGCAACCACTTTGCTAGGTTTGCGCAGGCTCCCATGCCCTTTGTGATTAAGGCAAGGCCTGAAGGCATTGACGACATAATGAACGTTTTTGGCGTAAGCTTTGAGTGCGCGGAATACGTTTGTAACAGCTACACAAGAATGATTTTTCACTACCCCGCAACAGCGCAACGTCTGCTTACAAGCCGCATAACGCGGCTTTTAACCTTTGACATTGACGAATGCAAAAGGAGGGTGAATGCCTTATGAAAGTACTGAGCCTTTTCGCGTAAGCCTGGCAGCGAAAGGGCAAAAAAACGCGCCGCGGCGGGTGCAGCGGCGCTTTCCAAAAGCGTGTTGCCGCCAATGGAGAAAGTGATATGCCTCCTATGGTAGCGCGCTTTGGCGCCAGAGTCAAGCGGATTTTAGCCAAAAGGCTAAATCGTCTGTTTTTTTTAATGACATGGAGGATTTTTTATATGTCAACTTATGAACTTGATGACAGCGAGGTCTTGGAGTCTGGCCTCAATGTCAATTTGCAGAAGAATCATTTGATGGACGACGGCTCGCTTTGCGCGCGGGTTGTCAATCGCAAGGCCACCGTAAAGGGCGCTCTTTCTTCCATAAAGGAAGACGGACTGTCCGAAAAGGAGGTGTCGCTAATGCGCCACTACCTCAAGGTTTACGAGGCTAAGCTCTTGCAGCTCTTGGAGATGGGCTACGCCGTAAAGGTTATGGACTTGGGCACTTTGCGCATAAAGCACAAGGGCAGCATAGCCACAACTGCCGAGGGGCAAAGCCTTTCAAACTTTACGGTTGCCTTCACGCCAACGGACAAGACTAAGGAAGCTGTCGCGGAGCTTGCCTGCGACACGGCGACCGTGCCGGATTATTCCCCGTCGCTTGAGGTTGTTACAGACCTTGCTACAGGCGCGGAGGACGGCTCCGTTACGGCGGGGCAGCCTGTTAAGGTTACGGGCAGCCGCCTAAAGATTGGCGAGACTGCTGAAGACACCATCTTCTTTGTGCCCCAGACATCCACTGGCGTGGACGTTGAGGACACAAGCCAGTGGATTGCGGTTGACTCCAGCTCTATCTTTAGGAATATGCCTACGGAGCTTAACTTTTTTGCTCCGGCAACCCTTTCAAGCGGCACTAGCTACCGCATACGGGTTAGCACCACGTATGCGGGCGGCAGCTCGGCAAGAAAGGAGCCCTTAGTTGGCGAAAGCGAGATTCTTACGGCTATTTAGCTGATCAGCGGTGGGGCTACGCCCCACCTTCAGCGGTGCGCCTTTGGCGCCAAGCTCAGCAAGCCTCCACGCACAAGGCGTGTCGGCTCGCTGGACCTATAGCGACGGCGCAAGCGCCGTCTTCAGCGGCGCAGCTAACGCTGCGCCCTCAGCGTATCCCTCACACCACGCGGAGCGTTCAAACGTGCTCTAATAGTTCAAGTAGAATGCTACAGGCGAGGCGCAGCCTCGCCGCTGAAGGCGGCTCGAAGAGCCGCCGCTGAAGGCTCAGGCTCCGCCTGAGCCGCTGAAGGCCCGCCTTTGGCGCGCCGCTTATAACTTTTCTCCTTGCTTTTTGAGCCACCGCTTCACTTTCCCCGCATATACAAAGCAGACAAACTAAAACGGAGGTTCTTATGAAAAGGACATGGTGCAAGGTTTTATTGGCAGGTGTTGCGGCGACGGCGCTTGTGCTTGCGGCGGGCTGTTCTGATGGCTCAAGCGAGGACTGGAGCGGCGCGGAGCAGGTCGCGGACGAGAGCGCGCAGGACGCGCAAGCCGCAGAGGAGGAGCAGGGCACGCAAGCCGAGCTGCGGGCTATCACGCAAGATGACGTGCTTGAGCTTATACAAGAGATTGACTATGTTGACGGCCACAACGGCCGGCTTTACCCTGATGCGTACTGGAACTTTGCCGCGCCTGAGCTTAGCGAGGATGATGGCGGGCTTCTCGCCATCATCTCGTGGGCCAGGTTAAACTTCCAAACTTCCCCGTATATATACCATACCCTTAACTACCTGCAGCAAAAGGGCAAGGTTAGCACAAGCCTGTTAAGCGTTGACTTGTCAAAGGCTGAATGGGACGAGTCAACTGACGAGAGGACGCAAACCGAAATAATGTCAAGCGGCTATAGGTATGCAACTGTAAAGATTGAGCTTGCCGAAGGTGCCTCTGCAGAGTTGCCTGAGGAGCTTGGAGCTATAACAATCGCTTTTGATTCGGATGGAATAGCGTGGCGGAATATAGTTGGCTACTAGCTAATGGGGCAAGACGGCGGCTGGCTTGCGGGCTTGGTCCTGCTCCACTCCTTGCCCCGTCCGCCGTCTACCCTTTTTCCCTAAAACGTTATACACTAAAACTCACGGGGGTTTTAAGGCTAATGTTTCACGGTTTTTTGCGCGCGGCAACTGCTGTGCCCGAATGCGCCGTAGCCGATTCGGGGGCTAACACTGCGGAAATTATAAAGCTCATTTTTGATGCGGCGGAAAAGGGCGCGGAGCTTATCGTGTTCCCTGAGCTTTCTGTTACGGGCTACACTTGCGGCGACCTTTTTGCGCAGGAGCTTGCAGAAAAAGTCTCGCTCGCGGCGGTGCGGCACATTGCGGAAAAAACCCGCGAGGCACCAATCGCCTCCGTTGTAGGCTTTCCATTTGCCTTTGGCAACGCCCGCTACAACTGCGCCGCTGTGCTTTCGGGCGGGAAAATCGCGGGCATTGTGCCCAAAACCTTTATTCCCAATTACGGGGAGTTCTACGAGCTGCGCCATTTTTCTCCTGGCCCCGAAAAGCCTATTATGCTGCCGCAGGGAGTTTTTGGCATGGAAGGCATTCCGTTTGGCACTAACATCATCTTTTGCGACGAAAAAGCGCCAGAAGTTTCCTTTGCAGTTGAAATATGCGAAGACCTCTGGGTGCCCGATGCTCCCTCGCAGTCGCATGTGCTCGCGGGGGCGCTGTGCATTGCAAATCTTTCCGCAAGCGATGAAATTGTAGGCAAGGCCGCCTACAGGAGGCGGCTTGTTTCTGACGCGTCGGCGCGGGGCATTTGCGCGTACATTTACGCTGACGCGGGGCCGGGTGAGTCCTCGACAGACATGGTGTTTTCTAGGCACAGCTTGATTGCGGAAAATGGCGCGATTCTCGCTGAAAGCGCCCCATTTACCGCGGGGCTTGTGTGCAGCGACATTGACACGTCTCGGCTTTTGCAAGAGCGCCGCCGAATGAACACTTTCGCCATGAAAAAGCGCGGCTGTATCGAAGAAACTTACAGCCGAGTGCCTATAAAGCTTTGCCGAAGCCCGCAGGATGCATCCTTCGCGGCGCAAAAGCGCGGCACGGCTGACGGCTCGGTAATTTACGCGGGCGACGGCCGCCCCTCTGTTCCTGCAAGCGCAAGCGAAAACGCGCTTAAAATACGGGACGGGAAGCCTTCGGAAATCCTCTTGCGCAGCGTATCGCGCTTTCCGTTTGTCCCCGAAGGAGATGACGCGCTAGCTGAGCGCTGCGCCGAAATTCTTTCGATACAGAGCTCTGGTCTTGCAAAGAGGCTTTCTTTCACCGGCTCTTCCTGCGCCGTCATCGGCATTTCAGGCGGTCTTGACTCTACGCTCGCTCTTCTTGTTGCGACCCGCGCCTTTGACCTTTTGGGCTTTCCCAGGCGCGGCATTCTTTGCATTACAATGCCGGGCTTTGGCACAACAAAGGCTACAAAAAACAACGCCATTGCCCTTGCGGAGGCGCTTGACGTTTCAATGCGGGAAATAAGCATAAGCAAGGCAGTGTTGCAGCACTTTGAGGACATAGGGCACGACCCTGAAGAAACGGACGCGGTTTACGAAAACGCGCAGGCGCGTGAGCGCACGCAAATACTGATGGACACTGCAAACCAAGCGGGTGGCATTGTGGTAGGCACGGGCGACCTCTCGGAGCTTGCCTTGGGCTGGGCAACGTACAATGGCGACCACATGTCAATGTATGCGGTTAACTCCTCAGTGCCTAAAACTCTCGTGCGCTTTTTGGTGGAGTACTGCGCGGACAACCCTAAAATATTTACAGAAGAAAAGGGAGGAGCGGCGGCAGCCGCTTTTTCAGCAACGCTTCGCGCGGTGCTTAACACGCCTGTGAGCCCGGAGCTGCTCCCGCCTGAAAACGGCGCCATTTCGCAAAAAACTGAAATGCTTATCGGTCCTTACGAGCTTCATGATTTTTTCCTCTATTATATGCTTCGTTGGGGCTTCGCACCTTCAAAAATCCTCTATCTTGCAGAGGAGGCCTTTATAAGGCAGGCCTGCCCGCTCGGCAGGCAGGCGGGAGAAAAGGAAAGGCGATACTCCCGCGCGGAAATTATCAAGTGGATGAAGGTGTTTTACCGCCGCTTTTTCAGCCAGCAGTTCAAGCGCTCCTGCCTGCCCGACGGTCCTAAAGTGGGGAGCGTAACGCTTTCCCCGCGCGGCGACTGGCGCATGCCAAGCGATGCCTCATCCGCCCTCTGGCTCAATGAGCTTGAGCAGCTTGAAAGGGAGGGGGCAAACAGCTAGGGGTTCGCGGTCAGGGGCTGCTGGGGCAAAGGCTGAAAGCAACGCACGCTCTATCTAGCCTTTTTCTTTCTTTGCCAGAAAATCCGCCCAGAGCTTATCGGCTTTTGCAATGTGGTTAAGAAGCCATGAAAGCACATATTCATAAAAGCGAAGCCCGTCATCGATTGAAGCAGTTGAAAGCCTTTGCGCCTGGTTATTGAGTTCCATAATAAAGTTCTGGTGCGCGAGCTTGTGCGCCGCAATGCCCGGATAGCCGCCCTCTTCAATTAAGGCTTCTTCCGTAGAAAAATGATAATTCGTGTAATCGCCGAACGCTTTAAGAATGCTTTCCAAATTGAGCTTGTACTTGTCAGGGTCGCCTGTCAGGGCATCATACAAATCCCCTGCAAGCTCAACGAGCTTTTTATGCTGCTCATCGATTACTTGAATGCCAAGCTCGTATTCCTTTTTCCATTCTACTTTTTCTGCCATGGTCAGTTCCAGTTCCGGTTAAAAAACGCTTGCGGCAAGAGGCGTTTTGTCTTTTTCTCCTGCCTCCGGAATTTCCGCCGCAGCGCCCGCTTTTTTAATGATATAATCCGCAAGAAGCTTGTCGGACTTTGCGATATGCGTAAGGAGCCACGATCCTATGTATTCATAGAAACGTACACCGTCATCGATTGAGTTTTTGGCAAGTTTTTGCACTTGGTTATTAAGCTCCGCGATAAAGTTTCTGTGGGCGAGCTTGTGAATTTCTGTTCCCGGATACTCGTATTTTTTCATGAACCTTTCTTCTGTGGAAAAATGATAAATCGTGTAGTTGCCGAGTGCTTTAAGGATTTTTGCCAAATTGAGTTTGTATTGTTCAGGGTCACCTGTCAGGGCATTATACAAATCCCCTGCAAGCTCAACGAGCTTTTTATGCTGCCCGTCGATTACCTGAACGCCAAGCTCGTATTCTTTTTTCCATTCCATTCTTTCTATCATAATTAAAACCCTCCATACGTGTGAGATAAATATACTGAAAATTAACAAAACCTGAAAACTTTAAGCCTGCTTTTTCTTTTGCAAAAGCGCCGCAAACGGACTGTATGTTTCTCCATCTGCCGCGCTTCCAAGATACTGCGCCGCGGCTTCGGACTGCTCCTTGCTTTCGGCGGGCGCAAGCGCGATTCTCCTTGCCGCTTCATTAGCGGAAAGAATTTCGCAGTGGAACGTGTCTCCGGTTTTGAAGGCCTTTTTTAAGTTTGTCCTTTCTCCCTGCACAAGCCCCGCCTTTTCAAGCTCGCTTATGTGCACAAGCCCTTCGACACCTTCTTCAAGGCTTACAAAAATGCCAAAGTCAGCCACCCGCGAGATTCTCCCCGAAACCTTACTTCCTGCGGGATAGCGCTCTTGAACGCCCTGCCAAGGGTCTTTTTCGAGCGCTTTTATGCTTAAAGAGGCTTTTTCGCGCTCCATGTCAGAATTAAGCACAACCGCTTCGATTTCGCTTCCCTCAGGGTGGAGCGCGCGAATTTCCTCTTCACCTGAAAGCCTTTTACGCGATATTTCGGATATTGGCACAAGCGCCTGAAAGCCGCCGATATCCGCGAATATCCCAAACGGATGAATCGACGCGACGGTTCCCTTAACGCGCATTCCTTTTTTTAGCGCGCTTAGAAGCTCATGCCGGCGTTTTTTCTCTTCTTCTTCAAGCCACGCGCGATGCGAAACGACAATGCTTTTCCCGCCAGCGCGAAATTCCGTGATAAGAAATATCATCTTTTTCCCGGCGGGCATTCCCCCATTTTCCGCGCCGCGGCTTGCACGCATTCCTGTCTGCGAATACGGGCAGAACGCGCGCTCTTTTCCAACGCGGATTTCAAACCCGCCTTTTATTTCCCTTTCAACTTGCCCTTCAACGGGAATGTGATTTTTCCATGCGCTTCCAAGAACTTCAGCATCCGCGCTTTCCGCGCTAAACTTCGCAGTAAACTTGAGCCCGTCGGGGCTTTCTCCCAGAAAGTAAACGGCGATCCTGTCGCCTTCCTTTACGGACAGAGTACCATCTTCGCTTGTGAATTCCGCCGCGTCCAAAATCCCTTCTGTTTTGGCATTTAAGTCCAAAAAGATAATGCCTGCGGAAACGCCGGCGACTGTGGTTTCAAGTTTTTCGCCTTTAACAAGCCTGCGCGCGTCAATGTAGGACGCAGCCGGTTCAGATGGTTCAATCATAGCGAGGCAGTATACCTGAAAAGCGCTGCGCTTTCAACCGCGGCAGCAGCTTGCAGTCCAAGCGCTTTTGATTTAAGCTCTAAACTTCGTCTTGCCATTTATGCCTCAAGCCTGCTAAAATCCGCTTTAATATGGAGAAATCTGTCTCTCACATAATCGATGCCATTCAGCCTTTGGAAGTAAAAGGTCCGGCTAATGCAAATGTAAGCTCGCTTGTGTATGACTCAAGAAAAGCATCTGCCGGCTGTCTTTTTTTCGCTCTTCCGGGCTTCCATGAAGACGGCGCGATGTTTATTCCCCACGCCGTTAAAAATGGCGCGAAGGCTGTAGTTTTTTCAGGGCACTTGAGCGATTACACGCCCGGTATCTGTTATCTTCGCGTTGAAAACCCCCGCGCTGCAATGTCCGCAGCTGCGGCAGCTTTTTACGGCTGGCCTTCAAGCCGGCTTGCGGTTATCGGCGTTACGGGAACGGAGGGCAAAAGCTCCGTCACTTCGTTTATATTTCAGCTTTTAAGGCTTTCGAGAAAAAAGGCGGGCTTTATCTCTACGGTCAATTATTGCACAGGAGATAAAGTGCTTGAAAATCCCGAACATCAGACAACGCCAGAATCTGTCGATATTCACAGGTTCCTTTATGAGATGGCGGAAAACGGGCTTGAATACGCTGTTATAGAAGCAAGCTCGCACGGGCTTTCCGAGCGCACAAAGCGGCTCAGCGATGTTCTTTTTGACGTGGGCGTTATGACAAACGTCACGCATGAGCATCTTGAATTTCACAAAACCCGCGAGCAATACAAAAGCGACAAGGCTAATCTTTTCCGTGCGCTTGACAGGCATTCGCACATAAAAAACGGCAGGGAAGTACCCTCTTTCGGCGTTGTAAACGAGGACGACCCTACAGCGGGATATTTCCATAACGCAACTTCAATGCCGGTGTTCGGCTGCTCGTGCATTGCGGCGGTTCCTAAAGGAGGGCTTTCCGCGACGGGAATCACGGAAACGGCGGAAGGCATTTCTTTCTATATTGCCAGCTCTGCTGCCGAGCCTTTCCGGGTTGAAGTGCCGCTTAAAGGCGCATTTAACGCACAGAACATTATGGAAGCGCTTGTCACAGTTTGCCATCTTACTGCCTCTTCGCCAAAGGAGCTTGCGCCGCTTCTTTCAAAACTAAAGCCTGTGCGCGGACGAATGACAGAGATAAAGAAGGGTCAGCCTTTTGAAGTGGTTGTCGATTACGCGCACACACCGTCTTCATTTCTTGCGATTTTTCCTTCGTTAAGGGGAAGAACATCCGGCAAGCTGATAAGCCTTTTTGGTTCCGCCGGCGAGCGGGACACCATAAAGCGTCCAGAGCAGGGAAGAATTGCAGCGGACTATTCCGACATTGTTGTGCTTGCGGACGAGGACCCGCGCGGGGAAGATTCACTCAAAATACTCAAGGACATTGCGGAAGGCTGTGCGAACAAAACCGAAGGGAAAGACCTTTTTCTTATTCCTGACCGCAAGGAGGCGATAAGGAAAGCCTTTTCCCTTGCATCTCCCGGCGATCTGGTGATTCTTCTGGGGAAGGGGCATGAGAACTCCATTATCTGCAAAGACAAAACTATTCCCTATGATGAAATTGCAGAAGCTGAAAAAGCTCTTGCAGAAGCAGGGTACAAGTGAAATGTAGCCCTGAACAGCCGCCTGATTCTCCTTTTAGCGGTGCAGTAAACCCATTTGGCGCTCCAATGTTTTTCCGCGAAAAGACTGCTTCTACAATGGAAGACGCAAAAGAGATAGCGAGGCGCTTTGCAGCGACGGGCACACAGGTGCCGCACGGCACTGTTGCTCTAGCAGGTTGCCAGTCCGCAGGAAGGGGAAGGCTTCCCGGCCGCCGCTGGGATGCCGCAGCGAGAGAGAATCTCCTGTGTACGATTATTCTGCACGGAGAGCCGGTTAGGGCGCTTACGCTAAGGGCGGGGCTTGCCGCAGCTGAAACATTCGACAGCTTTCTTGTTCCCGCAGGAAAAAACGGCACTCAGGTTAAGTGGCCTAACGATGTTCTCTATAACGGAAAGAAACTTTCAGGCATTCTCTGTGAGGCAGACGGTGAATTTACCTACATTGGCGCGGGACTAAATATAGGGCAGAAAGACTTTCCGCTTGAAATCGCAGAGAGGGTTTCCTCCCTTGCGCTTATCTTAGGCGGCGCTTTTGAGCTTTCAGCTGTGCTTGAGTGCTTTCTTTTTTCTTTGAAGCAAACGCTTTCGCAAGACTTCCCTTGGCGCGAAAAACTTGAGCAAAGGCTTTTTATGCTTAACGAAGAAGTACAGTTCTCACCCGGCAGCGAAACTACAAACGGCGGGGAAGGTTTGCGAGGGGTTCTGCATGGCATTGGGGAAGACGGCGCTCTGCTTCTTGAAACCAAAGGCAAAATAAAGGCGTTTTATTCAGGCGAGCTTTCTTTTCCGCGCGTCGATAGCAGATTAAAAGCCAATCAGTTTTAAGGAATAAAGAACATGACAAAGTTTACAATAACATTCCCTGACGGGGCAAAAGAAGATTTCAGCAAACCTGTTTCTGGACAGGAGCTTATCATGCAATTTGGCAGCGCGCATCTTAAAGCCGCAGGTCACCCCATTTACGCTCTTCTGGTGAACAACGAGCTTTACTCCCTCACAAGAGGGATAGACATAAACTCGCGGGTTGCACCCCTTACGGACGCAACTGCGGAAGGGTTCAATGTTTACCGCAGAACGCTCTGCTTTATTCTTTCAGCGGCGGCGGCAACTCTTTATCCTGAACTTAATTTGCAGGTGGGGCACAGCCTCGGCTACAGTTATTACTATATCTTTACAATAGAAGATGAAGGCAGCGCACCCGAAATTGACTTAAAAAGCCTTGAAGCTGAAATGCGCAGGATTATCGCAGCCGACATGCCCATACGAAACCGGTTTGCCTCGTATGCAGAAGCACTTGAAATTTTCAAAAACAACGGCCAGCGGGACACTTACAAACTTATAAGCCAGCTTGGCCGCCCGCGCTTTCCCATTAATTCCATCGAAGGATTTACAGATTTGCATTTTCTTCCGCTTTTGCCTTCAACCGGTCTTGCTGATGTCTTCGAGCTTACGCCCTACGGAAAAGGCTTTCTTCTGCGCTTTCCGACAACTTCGTCCCCACGCCAGCTTGGCAAATTTGAAGATATACCCAAGCTCTCTGAAATTTACCGTAAATACAGAAAATGGGGAAAGACAATCGGCGTTTCTTCCGTTGGCGAGCTTAACGAAGTGATTATCAGCGGCGGTATAAAGGAATTTATGGAAATTTCAGAAGCCTTCCAAGAAAGGCATTTTGCAGAGGCCGCAGATAAAATCCACGAAAAAGGAACGGTGAAGGCTATTATGCTTGCCGGGCCTTCAAGCTCAGGCAAAACCACCTCTGCAAAGAAGCTGTCTATTCAGCTTCGCGTGCTGGGCTACATCCCTGTCATTATCAGCCTTGATAATTACTATAAAGGAAAAGATGCGGCGCCTATTGGAGAGGACGGCAAACCGGATTATGAATGCCTTGAAGCTCTTGACGTTGATCTTTTTAACCGAAATTTGAACGAGCTTTTTGAGGGCAGGGAAACAGAGCTCCCGCTTTACGATTTTAAGACCGGAAGCAGAAAAGAAAATGGAATTCCGCTTAAAATGAGCGAGCGCTCCATTCTGCTTGTGGAAGGAATTCACGGGCTTAATGAAAAACTGACCGAAGGCATTGCGCCTAAGCTAAAATACAAGATTTATCTCTCCGCGCTTACGCAGCTTACCCTTGATGACCACAACCGTATCCCGACATCAGACAACAGGCTTTTACGAAGGATTGTGCGTGATGCACAGTTCAGAAACAACGGCGCGGCGGGAACAATCGCAATGTGGGCTGGCGTCAGACGAGGAGAAAAGGCGCATATCTTCCCATTCCAGAATCAGGCGGACATGATGATCAACACAGCGCTTGACTACGAGTTTCCGGTTCTGAAAGTCTATGCCGAGCCCCTGCTACGTGCTGTCAAGCCTACCGAACCCGAATACGCTAAAGCCTCTGAGCTTTTAGCCTTTTTGCAGAATTTTATGCCGGTATCCTCTTCTTTTGTGCCGGGACAGTCTATTTTGCGGGAATTTATAGGCGAAAGTGATTTTAAGTATTAATTTTTGTAGCGTTCTCCGAAATTCTGATTTATACTTACCATAAATACGCAGGAGGAGGCATACTTATGGAGAAAGTATTGTCAATTATTCTTGGCGGCGGCAAAGGAACGAGGCTTTATCCGCTTACAAAAGAGCGCTCCAAGCCCGCCGTCCCGTTTGGAGGAAAACACAGAATCGTAGATATCCCGATTTCAAACTGCATTAATTCAGATTTTAAGCGCATTTATGTTCTAACCCAGTTTAACTCCGCGTCTTTGCATCTGCACATCGAAAGGGCATATAATTTCGATGCGTTTTCTGGCGGTTTTGTGGAAATTCTTGCGGCGGAACAGACTTTTAATCATTCAGGCTGGTACGAAGGGACAGCTGACGCAGTGCGGAAAAATTTCATGCATTTCAAAACGCAGAAGCCCAGTCATTACATCATTCTTTCAGGCGATCAACTCTACAGAATGGATCTTGCAGTGTTTCTAAAGCAACACCGGGAGTCAGGTTCGCAGATTACAATCGCCTGCACACCGGTTACACGGGAAGAAGCTTCAGGATTTGGGATTCTCAAGGCAGACGGCGAAAACCGGATAACGGAATTTATGGAAAAGCCGGCTGCGGACAAGGATATAAGCGACTGGATTATTCCAGATTCTGCGCGGACAGCAGCTGCGACAGGCGGCAGGGATTATCTTGCGTCAATGGGGATTTATATTTTTGATGCAGATGTCATGGAAGAAGCGCTTAACAATGATTACACGGATTTCGGCAAGCAGGTAATTCCGGCAACGCTCGATAAATACCGCGTTTCAGCTTATACATACGATGGCTATTGGGAAGACATTGGAACAATTAAAAGCTTTTACGATGCCAACTTAAGCCTAACGGACATTAAGCCGTCCTTTAATTTCTACGATGAAGAAGCGCCTATCTACACGCACAACAGGCATCTTCCCGCATCAAAGTTTAACAGGGCAGTGCTAGAAAGGGTTATCACAAGCGAAGGATGCATTATCAACAACGCAACAATCACCCGTTCAGTTATCGGCATACGGTCAGTTATCGAAGACCAGTCCTTCTTGGACGGCGTAGTTTGCATGGGAGCCGACACTTACGAAACTGAAGCTGAAAAAGAGGCAGCTCGGAAAAACGGCATCCCAAATATAGGCATTGGAAGGCATTCACGGATTCAGACAGCTATTATCGATAAAAACGCCAGAATCGGGCGCGGTGTTTCCATAGGAATGGGCAATACGCCGGCAGACGGGGACTATGGCTTTTATCATGTTGTTGACGGAATTTATATAGTAACAAAAAATGCGATAGTTCCTGACGGTACAGTGATTTAACCGGCAAAAAGCTTCTCCGCGCGAACAATTTTCAGGAGAAGCTTTTTTTATTCTGCAAAGCCGGTTGTGCTGGCGGCTCCGTGTACAGATGAACTTTGCCTTTTAACCTCAAGCATAATTTTGCCGCCTTGTTCTTCAACGCAAAGCTCGTCACCAAAGAAAATTCCGCCATCGAGAATCATCACTGAAAGCGGATCTTCAATTTCTTTGCGAACAAGACGCGACATGGGTCTTGCGCCCATTTCGCTCTTATAACCGCTGCGAACAAAGTATTCCCGCGCCAGCGGGGAAACGGAAAGCGTTATGCCCCGTTTTTCAAGGAAGGCTGAAAGCTCTCTTAGATGGATATCTAGGATTTTGGAAATTTCCGCATCAGACAGCGGCTTAAAGACAATTACATCATCCACGCGATTGATAAATTCAGGTGTAAAAAACTGCCGCAATTCTGATGAAACAGCCGCTTTCATCTCGTCGTAAGTCGGCACTGACTTTTCTGACAAGGAAAAGCCCGGTCGGTTTTCGCCTGAAATAAAACGCGCACCGACATTGCCGGTCATGATAATAAAAGCGTTTGAAAAATCTGCAAGCCTTCCGGAAGCGTCGTACAGCACGCCTTCATCGAGAACCTGAAGAAGAAGCCCGAATACATCCGGGTGCGCTTTTTCAATTTCATCAAATAAAACTACAGAATAAGGCCGGCGACGGATTTTCTCTGTAAGGAAGCCCCCGTCATCATAGCCTACATAGCCAGGTGGCGCGCCTATGAGCTTTGCTACATTGAATTTTTCCATGTATTCGCTCATATCCACGCGGACTACGGCAGACTCCGTTCCAAAAAGGAATTTTGCAAGGGCTTTCGCAAGCAGGGTCTTTCCAACCCCTGTCGGACCCATAAAAATGAATGAAGCGGCGGGGCGCTTTTTAGTTTTAAGCCTTGCGCGGCTTCGGCGAATAGCATTTGCCACCGCGCTTACAGCCTCATCCTGACCGATTACAATTTGGTGAATCTCCTCTTCCATGCAAACAAGCCGCGCGCTTTCATCCGCGCCTGGAAGCGTTACAGGAACTCCCGCAATTTCAGAAACAACCGCGGCAACATCTTCTGCGGAAATTTCACCTGCAAAAAAATCGGCATCACTGGAAAGCCATTTTTTCTGCAAATCGCCAAGCTGCGTTTTAAGCGAAAACACTTCGTCTCGGACAAGAGCTGCCCGCTCATAGTCCTGCGTTTGAACAAGATCAGCTTTTTCTTCATTTAAGGCGGATATTTTATTTTCTATCTGCCTTAGAACTTCAGGACGCGGACCGCTGTCGATTTTTTTGCGCGATCCTGCTTCGTCAAGAATATCAATTGCCTTGTCTGGGAAAAATCGGAATGGAATATAGCGATCGGAAAGGGAAACAGCCGCAGAAAGCGCTTCGTCGGAATACACAACATGGTGAAAAGCCTCATACCCGCTTTTTATGCCCCGCAAAATTTCCAGAGTCTGCTCCGCAGAAGGCTCCAGAACAGTTACCGGCTGAAATCGGCGGGCAAGAGCAGAATCCTTTTCGATATGTTTACGGTATTCGTCTTGCGTTGTTGCGCCAATGCAATGAAGCCTTCCGCGCGCAAGGGCGGGCTTTATCATATTCGAAGCATCCATGGAGCCGCCTTCCGCGCTTCCCGCGCCTATAATCGTGTGGATTTCATCGACAAACAGAATAACATCGCCGGCGGTCTCGATTTCACGCAAAATGCGCTTAAAGCGCTCTTCAAACTCTCCACGAAATTTTGTCCCTGCAACAACAGAAGCAAGATCAAGCTCAAGCACGCGCTTTCCGGAAAGGTTTCGAGGAACACGTTCCGCCGCGATTTCCAAAGCAAGCCCTTCAACAATCGCGGTTTTGCCAACACCGGGATCGCCAATTAAAAGTGGATTGTTTTTATTGCGTCGTGAAAGAATCTGAACCAAGCGACGTGTTTCAGCTTTCCTGCCAACAATCGGATCGATTTTCCCTTCGAGGCATTCCTTTGTGATATCCCTGCAAAAAGACGCAAGCCTATCCTGCTGAATAATCGGCGCGTTCGATTCTCCATGGAAAGGCCGGCGGGCTCGTTCCGGTGAAATCACGTGTTCAGGATAAAGCTCCCGCGCTACTGCGCGAACCTGCTGTTCAGATATATTTTCCCTGCGGATAAAAAGATTTGAGACGCTCAACTCCTCGCAGAGGCAGACAAAAACCTGATGTTGCGTTCCGATGTACTTGTGCCCCATTTCGGCAGCGGCAGTCGCAGCGCTTTCCAAAAGAGTGCGCATTCTGGGAGAATAGGGAATATTCCCAAAAAAAGCTGAAGGGCTTTCGGAAGAAACGCCTTCCTCCAGTTCTTGGAGAAAACGTGAAATATTGAGATCAAGCTTTCTTAGAAGATCAAAACCCGCTCCGTCCGCGCCGATAATCAGCGCAATCATAAGATGTTCGGGATAAACCTGTGTAGAACCCAGCCTGCGCGCTTCATTAGGAGCAAGAACGCTATACAGGCGCTGCGCTCTTGGAGAAAGTCCTATGGACATAATCAGCCTCCCTCAACGGTATCGGTACTTTTTTTAGACCTTCCTGAGAATTTCCACAGGCTTTTCCTGCACGGATCTCCATGCAGGAAGCAGTGAAAACAAAACGGATAAAACAAGCGTGCCCGCTGCTACAAAAAACAATGCGGCAAAGTCAAGCTCTACAGGAATCGTTTCAAGATACAATGCAGGGTCAAGCAGATGAATTTTCTGCGGGAACAGCGCGGCAGCTTCAGGATTCTCAAAAGCCCTGAAAAAAGCAAGCCCCATATTTATACATCTTTCTATAAAGCGGAACAAGCGGTTTATATAAAGCGAGAATAAAATTCCCGCGGGAAGGCCGATTAAAAGCCCGCCAAGCCCGGTAAGAAATCCCGCAATCAAAAACGAAAAGCTTATGCATGCGGGAGAAGCGCCCGCGCTTTTAAGCACGGCGATTTCGCGCCTTCTTTCCAAAACCAGCATAACCATTGCCGATGAGATATTCACAACCGCGACAAGAAGAATCATAAAAGCGACAAAAAGAAGAAGAAGACGCGCCGTGTTAAAGGAGTGAAACTGCGAGCGGTTAAGGCTTTGCCATGTATAAAGAAAAAACCCCGAAGGAAGCGCACGGCTTACTATATCAAGATTTTCTTCAAGACCAGAAAACGGATCATGCGTGCGGATACTGATAAATGTGCTTCCACCTGTTTTATCAAGCATATCGAATCCGCTTTCAAACGGAACAAAAATCCAGAGCGCGTCCATTTCCTGATAGCCTGAAGAAACAGTGTCTTTTAGCGTAAATGCCGTAAAGCGGGGAACAGTCCTTCCGGAAGAGAGAGTGCGAATAGTTAGAAGCCTGAACACATCTCCCGGCTTAAGGCCAAGGTCAGAGGCGAGCTTTTCGCCCATAAATGCCGAGTTTCCGGAAAAATCCTCGCTCCCGTTAATAGCTGAAAAAGCTTCCTCTTCCGCGCCGCTTGAACCAGAAGAAAAGCGCAAAAGTCCTGTTTCGCCGGCAGCACGGAAAAAATCCGCCGTTACAGCGCGAATCTGCCCGCCTGCGCGGCCGTTTGGACCAACAGCGATTCCAATGCCCTGTCGTTCCGGCCAGGCGGCGGCAATTTCGGAAAGCGACGCAAGCTCATTTGCCAGATCAAGGTATTCGCCGGCTGTGTATTCAGTGCGCGGATCGGGCACCGCGGAAATATGCGATCGCGAAAGCTCAATCATTCTCGCAGAAATACCTGAAATCATTCCATCGGCTACTACAATGATGACAATAAGCGGGACAAGGCTTAGGGCAATTCCCAGAAGCGCGCCGTATAAACTTTTGCGCGCGTTGGATTGGGCTTTTTTTTTGCCGATTCCAAGATAGGAAAAAGCAAGCCTTATGGAAACAAAAAGATTCAAGGCTTTTCCTCGTGCAAATCTCCGTCCGAAAGCGTGTAAACCATGTCAGCAAGAGGAGCGGCAGTTCTGTCGTGCGTTACCATAAGAAGGGAGCTGCCGTTTTCCGTCACGACAGAAAAAAGCGCATCCCTGACTATCTCAGAATTGGCAGGGTCAAGGTTGCCTGTGGGCTCATCGGCTAGAACGAGGCGCGGCTGGTTTATAAGCGCGCGGGCGACAGCAACTCGCTGGCACTCGCCGCCTGAAAGCTGCGAGGGAAGATGCTTCATGCGCTTTTCAAGATTAAGGCGAACAAGAAGCTCTTTCGCCCGCTCAACGGCAAAAGACTTTTTCATTCCGCCAATAAGACCGGGAAGCACAACGTTTTCAAGCGCGGTAAAGTCTTTAAGAAGATGATGGAACTGAAAGACAAAGCCGATAAAGTGCCTGCGGTATTCCGCGGCTTCAATTTCGTCAAGACTGTGCACGCTGAAACTGCCGGCTGTAACGCTGCCTGATGAAAGAGGCTCAAGCGCGCCAATAATATTAAGCAACGTGCTTTTTCCACAACCCGACTCTCCGAGAATCACGTTAGTTGTTTTAGGCAAAATCTTAAGGTTAAGATTCCGCAAAACGCTTAAAGTTTCCCCGCCGGCATAAAACGATTTGCACACATTCACACATTCCGCAACCGGCACGGCATGCTCATGGCTTGTTCCTGTTTTTGTTTCAAGCATTGCCTTTGAAAGCTCATTCATAGCGCAGAATCTCCTGCGGTTTAAGCGAGGCGACTTTTTTCCCCGCAAGCCATGCGGAAAAAGCGGCGGAAAAAATGCCAAATACAAAGACAAAAAGCACTTCGTGAAACACAATTCCCGCTGCAAGCCCGTCCATATAAAAATACTGCGGGTCAAAAAGGCGGAACACGCCGGGTTCTTCAAAGCCCAGAAGAGACGCGATAAATACGCCAAAAGCCGTTACAATGCGCTCGGCGGCGGAAAAGACATCCTCGATGCGCACTGAAATGCAAAGCCCGCACAAAAGACCGAGAACGGAGCCTGCAAAGCCCAAGGCAAGACCGTTAGCCAGAAACACGCGCTGGATTTCAGCGGGACGCGCTCCTGAAACCGAAAGCACGCAGATGTCTTCTCTGCGCTCATAAACAGAGCGGCGCATGCTATTATAGAGATTTACCGTTACAACAATAAAGATTAAAAATGAAATAAGGAAAAGGGCATTTTTTTCTACTTTAAGCGCTCCAAAAAAGACACGATTGTATGACCTCCAAGATTCAATTTCAGCGTCTGGGGCAACTTCTTTCGCGTTAAGGATAAAGTTCACATCGCGGTAGGGATCGCGCAGCTTGACGGCGGCAAGAAGTTTTTCATCATCCGAAGCGCCGAAAATCCGCTTTCCCGTCTCATCCGAGATAAAAACAAAGGAATTGTCAATATCGTAATATCCAGAGTAAAACGTGCCGGTTACAGAAAGCTCGCCGTTTTGCGGAAAGAGGTCGGTGTCTTTTGAGCCAGAAACTGCAAGAAGGGAGAATGTTTCCCCTTCCGTCACGCCGAGCCTTCTTGCAAGCTCGTAGCCGATTACGGCGGAATAGGGCGCGGCAATGTCAAACGCGCCGCCTGCAATTTCCATCACAGAAGCAAGTCCCGAATCTATTTCCAGAACATCAGCAGGCACGGAGCGCACAAGAACAGAAGCCTGCCTCCCGCGCCTGCCGGCGGCTAGAGCTTGATTTTCGCTAAAAGGATAAAGAGCCGACACATCGTTAATGGCAGCTATTTTTTCAATGTCCTCGCGGGAAGCGCGCACTCGGGCATGAGCAGAACTCACTTCCATAATTGAAGTAATGTAGCCGCCCTGCAAGCCATTCATCACTGAAAGAACGACAATCAGCGCGGCAACCCCAAATGCTATTCCAAGTACCGACAAAATGCCCGTTCCGGCTGCCTTGCCCTTAGCGTCGACAGTGCCGAAACGCCCTGCCACAAACAAAATCCACCTGTTTTGCTTCATTTTGCCTTATTCCGCAACTGCTTCTGCCCTTCTGCCCGCGCGTACTCTTTCACCGTCCCTGTATTCCGCAGTGTAAAGCTCTTTCCCTTCATGAAACACAGTTTCGCTTCTGGAGTTTCCCTCCCCGTACTGAATGATTTTCAAAATAATGCCGTCTTGATAAACAGCGCGGCTTTTTACAGAACCGTCATCATTATAGGAATAAACCGATCGCTCTGATGAAAGAGATTCTCCCGACGGAGAGAAAGTTTCTTCGGTGAGCGAAACAAGGTCATGCCCGCTGCGCTCACCTGTTGCAGGAGCATATTCCATTAGCGACCGCGAAAGCGGAGTGCCATCAGAAGAAAAAAATACCCGCTCCGTTTCCATTCCGTCCGCGTCAAAGACAGCGCGGCTTAAGCCTTCAGGCGAAGAGGTTACGCGCACACAGGGGTACATTCCCTCCCCTGCATAGTCCCACACCGTAACAGCGTATTCTTCTCCGTCTTTCCATTCCGTGCGCAAAGCCGGTCGCGAAAATGAATCAGATTCCTCTATAACAAGCAGCCCGTCTCCCGAAATTACAAGCACTTGAGGAGTTGTGCGCGTGTAAATGCCTGAATCAGATATTCCGCTAAGAGAAAAATCCGATAACCCTGAGCCGAAAGCGCCGCTTTCAGAGGCAGAAAAAGCAAAAGAAAGAGCCGCAAAAAAGAACACAGCCTGAAACACGGGAAACAGCGCAGAAAAACAGATGCGCTTTTTTTGCTTTAAGGTTTCAGTCATTGGCGTCAAAAAAATCATTAAGCCAAGCCGCCGCGCTGAAAGGCGCAAAATCCCTGTATGTTTCGCCTGTTCCGACAAATACAACAGGAAGATTAAGCTCCTTGCCGATGGAAACAACAATTCCGCCTTTGGAGGTTGAATCATATTTTGTAAGGATAATGCCGTCAACGCCTACAGCTTCATGGAAAACTTCCGCTTGGCGGAATCCGTTCTGCCCTGTAGTTGAATCAAGCACAAGCAGCTTTTTGCAACAGCCTTCAGAAGCCTTCTGCATGGCAATGCGGTCTATTTTTTCAAGCTCGCGCACAAGGTTTTCCCTGTTATGAAGGCGACCTGCCGTATCCGCAATAACAAGAGCGCCGCCCGCTCCCTGAGCCGCCTGCGCTGCGTCAAACACTACAGCTGCGGGGTCAGCGCCGTGCTGCTGCGCTACAACTCGCACGCCAATTTTTTCGCCGTGAATCTGAAGCTGTTCTATAGCAGCCGCGCGGAATGTATCTGCCGCGGCGAGAATCACGGGCAAATTCTGCCTTGCTTTGTACCACGCCGCCATCTTTGCCGCCGTTGTTGTCTTTCCCGTTCCGTTTACACCTAGAAGCATATAGACAGAAACAGCGTTTTCCGGAGGCTCAAAACTTGCGCCTTTAACCCACTGGCTTATTATTTCCTTTAGCCCTGCAATAACGCCTTCTTCGTCACGGATTCTCTCCGCGCGGCATTTTTTTTCAAGCAATTCTGTAATCTCAAATGCGGGTTTTGCGCCGACATCGCCTTCTATAAGCGTGTCTGTCAAATCGTCAAAAAACGAAGGCGGGATTTCGCTTTTTCCTCTTAACAGATTCCGCAGGCTTTCGCCAAACCCGAATTTTTTCATTGCCACTCCTTGCTGCTTTAAGGCTTTTTAGCGAAATTCAACCTCGCGCGGCACTACTTGATTGGCAGCTATCAAATAGCGCGCTGCCTGAATAACCAGATTAACTCCAAGCGCAATGCATACGCCAACCGAAACATTTCCGGCAATAGTCCACGGCCTTATGCTGTCCGAATCCGTAAGCCGCCCCATGTTGTAAGCATTTGTCCGCGAATTAGCCTCGCCTGTAAGCAAAAAGGCCGCAGGAAGCGCAAGATAAAGCGCGCCAAGCGACCAGTAGAGTATTCTGCGCTGCCTTGAAATGCGCCGCTCGGCGGTTTGCTCATCGGGAGAAACTGAAGCTGTCAGCAGCCTGTCATCGAAAGAAGCAAGACCTGAGCTTGGATTAAACACAAAAAACGTTTGAACGTCGCCATAGACAACTTCACCGATCTGCGGAATTGCCGGAATTTCCGCCTCCTGCAGGGCAGCGCCAAAATATTGCGTTCTCAAAAAGAGAGAAGCCGGAAGGTCTCCCGTGTCAAAGATAACCTTTACCGATTCAAGCGGAAGAAGAGAAATGTCCACGTTGAATTCATCGCTTTCCGTAAAGTCAGTTGTTAAAATGGAAGCCGCGTATCCTTGTGCTGAAGCCTCGATTGTATGCGTTCCTGCAAAGACAGCGACAGGCTCATTCATATTATGCACCATAACCCCATCAACAAAAACATCGGCATCTTCAGGCAAAGCGGAAATATAAAGCCTTACGGGTTGGCGGTTTGAAATCTGCGGCAAAAGCGAAAAGGCGAAAAATTCCACAGCATCCTCAAGGTCATCGTAATGCGCTGTATAGGAAACTCTCTCTGACGAAACTGCGCCGTAGCCTGTTTCAACAGAAGCTGAAACATACATATAGCCGCCAATGTCGCGAATCTCGCCAGTTAAAAGACCTGAAATCCCGTCGCGGTAAAGAGACTGCGCAAGAGAAACGCCTTCCTGCGGCTTGTAAAGGCTCTCTTCCCCTTCAACGCGGAATATAACAGGAAGGTTTTCCTTAACCGGATTTTCAGTTTCCCTTACCTCTCTGTTTCTTCTGCGCCTCCCTCTGCTTTCACCGTTTTTTTCGTTTTCGTCCTCATCAGAAAGAAGATCCTCGCTTAGCGCCTTGTCTAATTCAGCAATCTCTTTATTTTTTTCTTCTATCATCTCGTTGTATTCATCGCGCTTTTCTTTTTTTTCGTCATCATCGTCAAAAGAAAAAAAAAGCGAATCGCGGCTGAAAATCAAATTCCTGCGCTCGTCTACAAGGCTCATTCTATCGTTAAAACGCTCTCTTAATTCCCGCGCCTGCCTTTCGTCGGCATTTACAAAGCGAACCTGCGCCGCGCCCAGCCGATCAATAATCAGCAAAGGCATAAGCGTGGCATACGCGGCGTATTCTTCCGGTACACCGTAAAGCTCAAAGGCAGAAGCCGCAAGAACCCAGCCTTCTCCATTTTCTTCGCTAGCTGCAGAAGCTGAAGGCTGCGCGGCGGCGGGAAGCGGAAAGGCTACAGAGAAAACCGAAATCAGCGCAGAAAAAAACAGCGGACAGCCGCTTAAATCCGCAAGTCGACGGTGCGTCATAAATTCTCGCTGTCAGCCGCATCCAGAGGCAAATTCTGCCATTTAGCGCTCAAGTAAGCCTCTATAAAAGGGTCAAGGTCGCCGTCCATAACAGCCTGAATATTCCCCGTTTCGTGGCGGGTGCGCAAATCTTTTACCATAGTATATGGCTGAAAAACATAAGAGCGTATCTGGCTGCCCCAAGAAATATCTTTTTTTTCGGAGGCAAAGCGCATGTTTTCCTCTTCTTTTTTCCTGCGGTAATGCTCGTAAAGCCTAGCTTTAAGCATGCTCATCGCAGTCTGCCTATTCATGATTTGGCTGCGCTCCGACTGGCACGCAACCACAATGCCCGTAGGAATATGCGTAAAGCGCACCGCGGAATCAGTCTTGTTTACATGCTGGCCGCCCGCGCCGCCAGAACGGTAAGTGTCCACGCGCAGGTCTTCTGGGCGGATTTCCACTTCGATTGTGTCGTCAAGCTCGGGGAACACATACACGGAAGTAAAAGACGTGTGCCTCCTCGCGTTGGAATCAAAAGGGCTTATGCGCACAAGCCGGTGAACGCCCGTCTCTCCTTTAAGGTATCCAAAAGCGTAATCGCCCGAAATCCTGTGCGTTACAGACTTGATTCCGCCGTCAGCTTCAAGCAAGTCAACGGTTTCAGTCTTATATCCGCGCCGCTCTGCCCAGCGCAGGTACATTCGCGAAAGCATTTGCGCCCAGTCGCAGGCTTCAGTTCCGCCAGCTCCCGCGTGTATTGTAAGAAAGGCGTTGTTAATGTCCACTTCGCCTGAAAGGAGATTAAGAACATTCTGCTTTTCAAAGTCTTTGCGCAGCGAATTAGCTTCAGCTTCAATTTCTGGAACAAGCGACTCATCGCCGGATTCCGCCGCAAGCTCATAGAGCGCTTCCAAGTCATCAACGCGCCTGCGCAGGCTTTCCCACGGCTCAATTCGGTTTTTAAGCGCTCGAATCTCCGTCATAGTCTTTTCCGCGCCTTTTGGGTCGTCCCAAAAGCCCGGCTGCGCGGAAAGCGCTTCTTTTTCGGCTATTTTTTCCCTGATTGCGGCAGGGTCAAAGACGCCCCCAAATTTCATCTACCGAAGCGCGGAGCTCGGCGATTGTGATTTTGCATTCTTCAAGAACCATTAAAACCCTCCGGTAAGCGGACTTAAAAATAAAACAATCGGGCTGAATTGTCAATTCAGCGCTTCTAAGCTCTATTTTGCAGACACCGCGGCAGATTAAGTTTAGGCTACTCTATTACAAAGGTGCGGCCATCGTAAATGAAAATCGCGTGATTAAGGTATCTGCGCACCGCCTCTACAAATACGCGGCGCTCCACATCCTTGCCAAGATCGATAAACTGCTCAATCGACTGTGTGTCGCTTACCCGTATTACGTCCTGAAAAATAATCGGCCCTTGGTCTAGGTCTTCGGTGGCAAAGTGCCCAGTAGCGCCTATAATCTTTACGCCTTTTTTCCACGCTTGATGATAAGGCTTTGCCCCCTGAAATGCAGGCAAAAACCCGTGGTGTATATTGATTACCCTGTGCTCCCATTTGCGGCAAAAATCTCCGCTCAAAACTTGCATATAGCGGGCGAGCGCGACAAGGTCAATCTTGTACTCTTCCAAAATCTGGTTGAGGTCTTCTTCGTATGCTTCCTTTCCCTTGGCGGGGTCAACTTGGTAAAACGGAACATGAAACGATGTCGCTATATGCGCAAGGTCAGGATGATTTGAAATGATAACAGGAATGTCGCAGTCAAGGTCGCCATCAGCGTGCTTTAGCAGAATTTCGTAAAGGCAATGGCTTGTCTTTGAAACAAGCACCGCCACGCGATTCTTTATGGAATTGTTAAAGAGCTTCCAGTCAAGGCTGTACTTTTCGGCAACCTTGGCAAAGCTCTCCTTGAACGCCTCTTCTGGAAACTCACTGCCATCCGCCCCTGCAAAAGAGATACGGCAAAAGAACATTCCGATGTCGGTTGCGGTATGCTGCGCAAGGTTAAGGATATTCCCGCCTGACCCCGCAATGCAGCCCGTTATAGCGGCAATAAGCCCGCTTTGGTCAGCGCAGGACACCGTGAGGGTGTACGTGTTGTTTGGCATGGGTCTAAGGATATATGAGTTTGGGGACTAAAGCAAGGGGTGGGGTTAGTTGGCAGTGGGTAGAACGTCACCGGTGGCGGCTTGTAGTTGGCAGATGTATGAGACGGAGCAAGCAGCGGTTAGCGGCGCAAGAAGAGGGTATAAGGCAGGCGGTCTCCGCTCGCGGCTATCAGCGTGTAGGGTGAGGGCAAGTAGGGGCGGCGGTGCCCGCCCGCCATAGCAGGCGGACAGGTCAGGCAGGGCACGTGGGGCTAGAAATCCGCGCCCACAGCATTAAGCATATTTTCGATAGCCGTGTGACCCCTTGCCCAAGCTCGGGACAAAGCCGTAGCTCCGTTATCGCCCCGAAGGTTGGGGTTAGCGCCAGCGTTTAGGAGCAATCTTACACATTCTGTGTGCCCGTTCTGCGCCGCCCATATCAGAGCCGGCCAGCCTTCGTCGTCACAGATATCAGGGTTTGCGCCAGCCGCCAAGAGCATTCGTGCAATTTCCGTGTATCCTTCCTGTGCTGCCCATGTCAGTGCCGTAAAGCCGTTATCCCGTTGAATATCAGGGTTAGCGCCTGCTTCAAGAAGCAGCTTGACGCATTCCACGTGACCTTTTTGCGCCTCCATATACAGTGCCGTTGCGCCTTGATTGTTCTGAATGTCCGTATTAGCACCTGCGTCAAGAAGCAATCGCACAATTCCTGAGTATTCTTCCCCATCCACAGCCATCAGCGCTGTCCAGCCATATTCTTTCTGAATGTCAGGGTTAGCTCCTGCGTCAAGAAGCAACTTCACACATTCCGTGTGACCATTTTGAGCTGCAATATACAGTGCCGTTGCGCCATCTTTTCTCTGAATGTCGGGACTAGCGCCAGCCTCAAGAAGCAGCTTGACGCATTCAGTGTGACCATTTTGAGCTGCAATATACAGTGCCGTTGCGCCGCTATCCCGCTGAATGTCGGGGTTAGCGCCAGCCTCAAGAAGCAGCTTGACACATTCCGTCTGGCCTCTTGCTGCAGCCTGTACCAGCGCAGTAGAGCCGTCATTGTGCTGGATGTCTGGATTGGCGCCAGCGGCAAGGAGCATTCCCGCAATTTCCGCATATCCTTTTTGAACCGCATACATCAGCGCGGTTTTTCTATTCCAGTCTCTTACATTGACACCTGCGCCGCTTTCAATGAGCAGCTTGACGACTTCCGTGCTGCCTTCCTCTGCCGCGACCATAAGAGGCGTTTTGCCTTCCACGTCCTGAAAGTCTATGTCCTCGCCGCTTTCAAGAAGGCGCATTACTGCGTTTACGTTGTTGCGCCTCGCGGCATCCATCAGCTCGCTATATAAAGCAGAGCCCGCGCTAGGGGACGATGCGCACGAGACGACAAGGCAGAGCAGCAGCAAAAGGGCAACAAGCCCCGCGTTTTTTTTCATTTTCATCGGGTTTTCTCCTTAACTTTGGTAGCTGGCAACTGAACTCACCGCGCCCCTGCGTTGCGCAATATATCCGCGATAGCCGTGTGTCCGTTCTGTTCTGCAAGCGACAGAGCGGTCTCGCCGTTGTCATCTTGCACATTCACGTCCGCGCCAGCCTCAAGAAGTACCTTCACGGCATCAGTGTGCCCTTTTTCGGATGCAAGCATCAGTGCGGTTTTGCCGCGTTTATTCTGCATATTCACATTTGCTCCAGTGTTAAGAAGCATGTTTACGGTATCCGCGTTCCCTTTCTCGGCTGCATGCATTAGCGCAGTCTGACCGCGATTATCCCGCGCATTTACCTCAATGCATGCGCCCGCGTAAAGAAGCGCCTGCACGGTATCAGTGTTCCCAGAGCATGCGCCAAACATCAGGGGTGTCATGCCGAATTTATTGTCCTCCTCATTCTCTTGGATCGCGCAGCGTAGTCTGCCACTGGCAGACAAGCTTCTAGCGAGCTTTCGCTGTGGGTTCACCTCTGCGCCGGCATCAATAAGTACCTTCACGGTGTCCGCATGTCCCTTCCACGCGGCACACATCAAGGCAGTGAAGCCGTCTCTATCCTGCGCATTTACGTTAGCTTTCGCGCTAATAAGCGCATTCACAATATCCGTGTGCCCGTTATCTGCGGCCGCCATCAGCGCTGTCCAGTTATGGTTACTCTGCGCGTTCACGTCCGCGCCTTTGTTAAGCAGCAGGCTCACAGTATCCATGTGCCCGAATTCAGCGGCAATCATCAGGGCAGTGAAGCCTACTCTGAGGTTGTCGCTACTTTCTCCAATCCTTGCATTCACCTCCGCGCCCGCGTCAAGAAGCGCTTCTACGGTGTCCATGTGTCCGAATTCGGCGGCAACCATTAGAACTGTCCTCCCGCTGTCATCTTTTGCATTTACATCCGCGCCATTGGCAAGAAGCGCTTTTACGGTATCCATGTGCCCATTGCGGACAGCTTCCAAAAGGGATTCGTTAATATTCATCAGGTTTTCTCCTTATTTTAACACTCTTCTCTTTTTCATAAAATCTCACCTTTGTATAGGTGTACCCGCGGCAAGCCAGCGGCTTCTGCAATAGCGCAAGAAGCCGCTAGTTCAACCTAGATAATCAATTAGCGCCTGCCTGTACCACCGCAAGTGTCACATCGACCTATACCGCCGCAGAATGCACAGTCAGTCTGACCCCGCCCCCCTGCCGATCGACCAGTTCCCCTGCAGATCCTGCATATGCCTGACCCTCCACAAGGTCCACACTCCCGAGACTGCGCCACCGCCGAGCCAAGCGCAAACACCGCCAAAAGCGCCATTAGAATTGCAATCTTCCTTTTCATAGAAAGCTCCTTTGCCTCAAACTCCTTAGAGGCTTGTCTTTAGATTTCCCGCCCTGCAAGCCGACAAGCTCCGCTTGGCATCGCGCAGCGAGTTGCGCCGAAAAGCGCAACGAAGCTTCTCGCGGGATTGCAGGCTCGCCGCAAGGGCAGGTATAAAAAAAAGGCGGGCGGGCACGATCTGCCCCGCTCGCCTTCCTTTTTCAGGTTTAGAGATGAGTTAAAGTTAAAAACGCTTGCCGCTACATTGCGGCAATTAGGATATAAGTCATGTATGTATGTATGTATGTATGTATGTATGTATGTATGTATGTATGTATGTATG
>CAZDXD010000001.1:0-34119 GCA_964509415.1 uncultured Treponemataceae bacterium | reverse complement strand
TTAGCGATAGAAAGGATGTATACGCTTTGGAGCGGGCGCGCGCGGCGGGAATCCCAGCGGAGGTTGCAAGCGCGGCATCCGTTTTAGGCTCAGGAGCTGCAAAGGCGGCTAGCCGCGATGAAAGGCGCCGTGCGGTGTCTAGCCGCGTTATGGCTTTAGCCGAAAAGCACGGCGCGGAAGGCCTTGTTCTTGCGGGCTTTCTTACGGTGCTCACCGCTGATTTGATAGCTCGCTTTGCAGGGAGGATTATCAACTTGCACCCGTCGCTTCTCCCTAAGTTTGGCGGGGTAGGCATGTGGGGGCATCATGTGCACGAGGCGGTGCTTGCGGCGGGAGAGGCAGAATCGGGCTGCACAGTGCATCTTGTAGATGAAGGCTGCGACACCGGCGAGGTGCTTTTGCAGCGCCGCGTGCCTGTTCTGCAGGGCGACACTGCGGAAACCCTTGCCCGCCGCATTGCTCTAGAGGAGCACGTGGCCATCGTGGCGGGGGCGGAGATGCTCAGCAAGAGGATTAGGGGAATGGATTAAAATGGCAGCGGCGTTTTTTTGCCTTCCTCGTCAATCGCGCAAAACGTTACCAGATTGGAGAAAATCAACGTCTCGCCGTCCCTGTTCGGCTCTCTCGCGAAAACCTCCACCGAATATGTTACGGAAGTTGTGCCGATTTTGCGCTGATTTGTGCTAAATCTCAAAACCGAGCCAAGCGGCACTGTTTCCTTAAAGTCGATTTTCTCCATCGCTCTTGTTACTAAAACCGAGTGGCGAAAATCCGAAATAGCCGCAATCCACGCGAACTCGTCAACCCACTTCAAAAGCTGGCCGCCAAAGAGCTTTCCGTTGTGGTTGAGATGCTCCGTTAGTACAAGCGTATAATTTTCCATTGGTCAAAGCATATCACAGAAAAGAAAGAAGCGCAGGCGTATTGCCTTCTAGCCTCAAAACGACACAATCTCCTCAAACACCTTGATGGCGTAAATGTCCGTCATGCCTGAAATATACTCGAGCACACACTTATGATAAGAGGCTTCATCGGCAATGTCGAATACGGGGCGTACGGCATACTTTGCCTTAACGCTTGCGCTAGAGCGGCCTTCGGGCACATACTCCGTGTACTTGATAAGCCACTCCTCAAAGGTTCCAGAGAGATTTCGATATTGCCGCAGGGCTTGAGCTATCCGTCCGCTTTTAACGTAAGGGTAAGCCCTAAGAAGAGTGCGCCATATTGTGCGCAGAACAACGCCTGCGTAATTTTGAAACTCCAAAAGCCGCCAGTGCGAATAAATAAACTTGTAGCTGAACTTCTTTAGCTCCACAATAAAGTCGAAAAACGCAGGCGAAAAATTGAGGCCCTCACTGGGCGAGCTTTGGTTGCACAAGTCAGCAACAAGCTCGTTTATAAGCACGGTGGTGTTAAGCACAGTGTTTTTTGCGCTTTCCTTAGCGGGAACCACCCGCCTTAGGCAGGTTTCCGTTATTTCCTTTAGGCGGCGGTGCGCCTTCATGTCTATAATATTGTAAAGCCGCGCGTCCTCAAGGTCGCGGCCAAGATAGGCAATTTTGTCCGCAACCTTCACAACGCACCCCTCCCACGTAAAGGGCTGCACTGTGCCAGGCGTTTTAATCGAATAAAGGTCAAAAGCCTCATTCCGCGGCTTAATCCCCTGTTGGTCAATTTCCCCGCAATGGCATATCAGCCCATCGCGCACGGCGTATGTAAGATTAAGTTGCCTTTCAATGCCTTCCGGGTCGGGGAGAGTTTCAATGTAGTCCGCAAAAAAAAGGCTGTTGCGCTCGTGCCAAAACTTCTTTCGGACAATGCCGCTTTTTTGCGCGGTTTCTTCCTTTGAGTCTCCGCTTTTCTTTAGAGGGTTAACGCTTTCGGTCTCTGCCAAAATCTCATTTAGGCATTCCTCCCCGTAATGGCCGAATGGCGCGTGCCCTATGTCATGCCCTATAGCGATAGCGGATGTTAGGCTTGAGTTTAAGCCTAAGTATTTCGCGATGGTCCCCGCAACGGATTCAACGTGCAAGACGTGCTCCATGCGCGTGCAAATATGGTCGTTTTGCGGCGCAAAAAACACTTGCGTCTTGTGCTTAAGCCGCCTAAAGGCTTGGCAGTGCAAAATGCGCGTGTAATCCCGCTCAAACTCGCTGCGGATGTCGTTGTTCCTGCCGTAAATCGGCGCCTGCCGCGCAAGGGCCATAGCCCCTTTTTTTGCTTCAAGGCTCTCCGTGCTTTCTAGAGGAAGGCGGTCCGCGGCGCGCTCATTTGCAAAGGCTGCCCTCATGAGTTTGTAGCCTCAGCTGTAGCGCGTAGTTGCTCCTCGCGCGCGGCAATGCACAGGGCTTCAATTAGCTCATCTAGCTCGCCTTGCATCACGGCATCCAGCTTGTAAAGAGTTAGGCCAATCCTGTGGTCAGTAACTCGGTTTTGCGGAAAGTTGTATGTGCGTATGCGCTCGGAGCGGTCCCCTGAGCCCACCTGGCTTTTGCGGTTTTCGGCGCGCTCTGCGTTCTTCTTTGCTTCTTCCATTTCAAAAAGGCGAGTGCGCAAGACGCGCATAGCCTTCGCCTTGTTCTTTAGCTGGCTTTTTTCGTCCTGCTGAATAACGACAATCCCCGTGGGAATGTGCGTAATGCGCACGGCGGAGTCCGTAGTGTTTACGCATTGGCCGCCTGGTCCGCCCGCCCGCATAACGTCAATGCGCAAGTCTTCCTGTCTGATGTTCACCTCCGTTTCTTCGGCTTCGGGGAGCACGGCAACCGTTGCCGCGCTTGTCTGGATTCGCCCTGACGCTTCGGTTTCAGGCACGCGCTGCACCCTGTGAACGCCCGACTCGTAGCGCAGGCTGCCGTAAACGTATTTTCCTGAAATTGACACGGTGATTTCCTTATAGCCGCCAAGTTCCGTTTCGTTCGCGCCCAGCATTTCGTATTTCCAGCCCTTGCGCTCGGCATAGCGCGCGTACATTCTGAAAAGGTCCGCCGCAAAGAGGGCGGCCTCCTCCCCGCCGGTACCGCCGCGTATTTCCATAATGATGTTCTTCTCTTCAAGAGGGTCGGGGGGGATTAAAAGCGTTTTAAGCCGTCCCTCGCTCTCCTCAAGTTTTTCTTCAAGCGAGTGCTGCTCCTCCCGCGCCATTTCTTTTATTTCCGCGTCGCTGCTCTCGCGCAAAAGCGCCTTTGCCTCCTCAAGCTCCTGCTCAAGTTTGAGATAAGCGGCATACTCTTCCATAAGGGCAGAAAGATAAGAGTGCTCGCGCATAACATCCTTGTACTTTGCAGGGTTTTTAACAAGAGCGGGGTCCTGCACTTCCGCCTCGATTTCGCTGAAGCGAGCCTTTAGCCGCTCAAGACGTTCCTTCATATAGAAGATAATAGCAGAAAGGGCGTTTAGTTGGTAGTGGGTAGTACGCTGCCGTGCGGCTGGTAGCCTCTAGAGTTATGGCAGGGCAAGGCAGCCCTTAGCCCCTCATGGCCTCAATCCACCTTTCAGCCCAATCAAAGCGGAAAGCAGTAGCCCTCTCCCTGCAAAGCGCCCGTATTTGTGCATAAAACCCTGCGTCCTCTACGCAGCGAAGGATGAGCTCGGCGCAAGATGCGGGGTTGCCCGCCTCAAAAAGGCATTCCGCGGGGAGAATGTCCGCAATGTCCCCAATATCGCTTGCAATAACAGGGCAGCCGCAATGAAGAGCTTCAAGTATTGTGTCAGGGAATGCATCTTGCATGGTAGGATACACAACAAGACCGCAGGCGGCAAAAACGGAAAAGGGGGGATTTACATATCCTTCAAGAGAGACTCTGTTCTTAACCTTAAGCTTTTCGATAAGCCTAATTGCTTCAGCTTCTTGCCTCTTCGTTCCCCGCCCCATAACTGAAAGATAAAGCGCTTTCTTTGTTTTTTCTGCGGCGGCCGCAAAGGCGTAAAGCATATCGGCAAAGCCTTTAGCGTTTGAAAAACCCCCTGGAAAGACAAGCTTTTCCGCAGACACCGCAGCGTTTGAGTTTTCCCATTCCGCAGTACAGCGCGAAGGTTCTATGTTGCCGGGTATAATCACGGTTTTTGCCTTATCCGCACCCGTGCGCATGCAAAACAAATCCCTGTCCCTTGTGCCCTGAAAGGCTATAAGGCGGGCGCGGCGCGCAATCGTCTTTTCCCTTTTGCGGCAAATCCGCTCTGTTAAATATGAGCGCAAGAGCTCTTTTCCCCGCATCTCGCCATGCTCGCGCAAGACTTGCATGCAGGTTATATCGTTCAGTCTTGAAGCATAAAAAAGAGGAGCATTAGTTTTTTTGCACAAGAAAAGAGCCGCGCTTAAATGCTTGTCACCGTGAATGTGTATCCAGTCAAGGCTTTGAGGAAGAGCAGGGCTTATCTCGCTTTCAAAGTGTTTGACGCAGGCTCTGCGGAATAAAAACGAGGCGGGCGGAAACCCCCGTCTTACATACGGGACAGTCAGCGGGATTTTCGCAAAAAAGCGCGGAGTGTAGTCAAGGAGCGTATTCATAATTACGAACACGCTTTCTCCCTTTTCCGCGAGGGCTTCCATTAACTCCAAATAACGCCTGTTTCCGCCGGTGAGCACTTCCTTATTGAGGAAAAGTCCGAGAATAGTCATGAAAATCTATTAGTTCCTGTTTTACAAGCTTTCACCGCCCAAGATACAGTGAAAGAAGAGGGATGTCAAATGAGAACTTGCTGCAAGCATATAACAAAATGTTATATGCTTTTTTGTGCAACATTTCTGGAGGCTTGTGCCTTTTATTGATATATTGTTCAATCAAAGCTTCAGGATTGGAGGTTTTATGAAGATAAGATTCGGCTGCCGGCTGTTGCCCGCGCTGGCGCTCTTTGCGCTTTTTGCAGGCGCTGTGTCCGCGCAGACTGTTGTGACCATTGACTATGCGGTTCAGCTGGCATTTGAAAACAATATAAGCATTGAGCGTAGCGCCATTACCCTGCGGGCGCTTGAAAGGGCAAAAAAGCACGCTTGGAATGAGTTTTCGCCATCGGTGAGCGTAGGCGGCGGCTACTCGGTGAACGAGAGCAGCGAGTACGCAAGCACGAGCTACCGCCACATGATGTACGGGAATGTCGCGGTGGGCTTTAATCTTTCGCCCGCGCTAATCGCAGGCATTAAAAACGCCCGCCTTCAGTATGAAACTGGGGAGCTTACCTTTGACGAGGCTGTCCGCTCCATAGAGCTTTCGGTAAGGCAGGCGTTTTACGGGCTTTTGTACGAGCAGGCTTATATTGAACAGCAAGAGCGCAACCTTGAAACGGCGAGGCAGCAGTACGAGCAAAACCTGCGCCAGTATCAGGCGGGGAGGATAAGCGAGCTTGACGTGCTCACCGCGCAGGTGCAGTACGAGCAGCAAAAGCCCACGTTAGAGAACGCGCGCACGACATACCTTAACGACCTTGACACTTTCAAGATTTTGATTGGCTTGGATGTGCGCGATGAGATTGAGCTTGACGGCTCGCTCGATGACTTCCTTAATATAGGAGAGATTACCCTCAACCTAGAGGAGATAAAGCCGCCTTCCATCACATTGCTGGAAAAGCAGCTAGAGACGGCGCGCTCAACGCTTACCTCAACGCGGCTTTACTACTACGGGCCTACAATCGGCCTTTCTTGGAATGTGCAGCCTACAACTCGGGGGGGCGGCATAACCGGCGAAAGCCTTTTTGACGACTGGACAGACTACGGGGGATTGACCATTTCTGTTTCAGTGCCGATTGACTGCTACTTCCCTTGGTCATCCGCAGCTGACAGCATATCGGATGCCAAAGATACTGTTGCCGACCTTGAGCTTCAGCTTGAAGATGAAAGGCTTTCTGTAAGGAACAGTGTTTCTTCCTATCTAAGGCAGGTGAATGTTACCCGCTCTTCCATAGAAACTTGCCGGGCTAATGTCAATCTTGCGCAAAGGTCATACGACCTTGCCTTTGACGCATACAATCGCGGGGCGCGGGATTTCTTGAGCCTTCAGGATGCCTCTGATACCCTCTTTGAGGCTGAGGTCGCCCTTCTTTCAGAGCTTTACAATTTAAGCGTTACAATACTCAATCTTGAAAACACTACCGGAATCCCATTCGGGACATTTGTCACGCCGGTGGAAGAATCGGAGGAATAGAATAATGGCGAATACCAAAAAAAAAGCCGCTGTAGTTATTGTTGCGGCAATCTGCGTTATAGTAGTCGTAGCCGTGTTTATGATGCCAGGCGGAGCTTCAAGAATGCCTGAGCGGAGCGCCGATCAGACGGTTACATATTCGGTGCGAAGCGAGCCAGCAGCGCGGCAAACACTGATTGACTATATTCAGGCAAGCGGCGATGTCGAGGCTACAAGCTCCATTGACGTGTATCCCGACATGGGCGGAAAGCTAGTGCGCACCCATGTAAACTTGGGCTCCATGGTAACGAGGGGGCAGGTAATAGCGGAGGTTGACCCGTCAACGCCCGGCGTTCCCTACGAAATAAGCCCCGTTGTAGCGCCCCTTTCAGGGGCAATTACGTCGCAGCCGCTCCAGCCGGGCAGCACCGTAACCACTTCCACAGCTATAGCCGTTATAGGCAGCATTGACGACCTTCAGGTTACCACCAACGTGCCGGAACGCTATTCCGCCCTTTTGTCAACGGGAATGCAGGCTGTCGTTACCCTAGATGCCTATCCCGGCGTTGAGTTTGCGGCGACTGTAGTGCGTGTGTCTCCCGTTGTAGACTCAACTTCAAGGACAAAGGAGCTTCAGCTTACCTTTAACGAAGACGACTCCCGTATCAACGCCGGCATGTACGCCAAGGTAAGGCTCTTCACAACGGAAAAGAATAATGCGATTGTAGTCCCCGAGACCGCCATTCTCACTTCCTTTGGAACGCCGCACGTCTTTGTTGTAAGCGAAGACGGTTCCCGTGCTATTCAGCGCAATGTTGACGTGGGCATGACTGTTGACGGCCTTACAGAGATTGTAAGCGGGATTAATGATAATGATAGGGTGATTATCGAGGGAATGCACCTTCTTTATGACGGCGCTTCAATTCGCGATATTTCTGCGGTTTCAGCCTCCCTTTTGCAGGCAGACTCGGTTGAAACGGCGAAAGCGGATGCAGGACCCACGGGAGGAAGCGCCGCATGAGTCCGTCAAAAGCTGCTGTTAACCATCCGGTCCTTACTCTCATTGTTTTCGTGCTTCTGGGCATAATGGGTGTCTTTGTTGTAAGCAGCATCCCCATTGACCTTTTCCCTGATACTGAAAGTCCCATGATTCTTGTCTATACATCGTATGACAACGCGGGACCTGAATCTGTAGAAAAGTCTGTTACGGAAATTCTGGAAGGAACCCTTGTAAGCGTAAGCGACCTTAACTCTATAACGTCCTACTCTATGGACGAAGTTTCGATGATAATGCTTGAATTTAACTACGGCACGGACCTTGACGTTGCCACAAGCGATATTCGCGACAAGATTGACATGGTGCGCGACTTTCTCCCTGATGACTGCGACAGCCCAAGCATTATGAAGATGGACGCTTCATCGCGGCCCATTATGCGAATTGCCGTGCGCGGGAATATGTCGGCAAACGAGCTTCGCGAGTACGCTGACGAGACAATCGCAGACTTGATTACTCAAGCATCGGGCGTTGCCGAAACAAGGGTTTCAGGCGGTGATGAAAAGATTATCCGCGTTGAGATTGACAAGAACCGCCTCGATGCCTTCGGCCTTACGCTCACGTCTGTCGCAACATCGCTCGCTGCGCAGAACCTTGAGCTTGGCGGCGGAAAGATTACCGAGCAGACGCGCGACTACACCATCAGGACAATGGGCGAGTTTTCTTCTATGGAAGAAATAAACAATTCCGTTGTCGCTACAGTCAACGGCTATAATGTAAAACTCTCCGACATAGGGCGCGCCTTTGAAGGCTACGAGGACAGGTCCAACATGGTCTATATAAACGGAGAGGAAGGCGTTTACCTTAGCGTTGTGAAGCAAAGCGGCAAGAACACCGTAACGGTAGCGAATGCCGTCTATGAAAGGCTTGACGCCGTCCGCCAAATGCTGCCGCCCGGTGTTACGCTTGAGATTATCTCTGACAACACTGACGACATAAGGGACACTATCGCCACATTGATTGAATCCCTAGTGCAGGGCATTGTCCTTGCGGTCGCGGTTCTTTTTGTGTTCCTAAAGAGCATGAAAAGCACAATTATCATTGCCGTATCAATTCCGCTTTCAATGATTATAACAATCCTTGCAATGTACCTTGCGGATATTACGCTTAACATGGTTACCTTTACGGGGCTTATCCTAGCGCTTGGCATGGTAGTCGACGCTTCCGTTGTTATGATCGATAACATCTATGCATATCGAATGCGGGGGGCAAAGCCACACATATCGGCAATACTCGGTTCTTCTGAAATGTTTGCTTCCGTTTTTTCAGGAAACCTGACTACAGTCTGCGTTTTTATTCCGTTCATTCTCTTTATGGCGGACCTTGAAATGATGGGGCAGATGTTAAAGGAAATTATTTTCGTCATTGTCATAGCGCTTCTGTCCAGCCTTCTTGTTGCTCTCCTCCTTGTTCCAGCGCTCGCGGGGCATTTTCTTCCGCTTACAAACAGGCAGGAGCATCCTGTAAAGAACAAGGCGCTTGCCGCTTTCTACGCATTCTTGGACAAAATCCTTGACGCGATTACAAATGCCTATAGGATTTCGCTTAAAGCGGTTTTGCAGCACAGGCTTATTACAACAATCGTGGCAGTTGCCGTGTTTATACTTTCGCTTGTCGTGCTTAACCGCATGAACTTCGTATTCATGAATGACGCTCAAGAAGGTTCCGTTGACCTTAGTGTGGAACTTCCTATAGGAACAACGCTTGCGGAAACTGAAACCGTTATGCGCCAGCTTGAGCAGATTGCCTTTAATGAAATTGAAGGCTACACCAACATTATTGTAAGCGTTGGCACAGGATCTAGCCGTCAGTCGGGAGACGCAAGCTACAAGGGCTCCCTTTCCATACGGCTTCCTGACCTTGAGGACAGGATTGACACGTCAGATGTGATTAAAGAGAAGCTAAGAAAGTATTTTCTTGATTTTCCCGGCGTAACGTTCTCCTTCGAGCAGGGCACCGCGCAGTCCATGGCTGGCTATGACATTGATATTGCAGTGCGTTCAAACGACCTTGACGCGGCGTACGACACGGCACAGGAGATCTCGCGCGTCCTTAACACAATGACCGATGACATTGCGGATGTTAGCGTTTCAATGACGGCGGGGCTTCCGCAGGTTGAAATTATAATTGACAGGGAGAGGGCATCCTCTTTTGGGGTTACGGTCAATGCCATAGCTAACGAGATTAACGCGGCCATTGACGGCGTTACGGCGGCCGTTTACCGCGACAGGGGCGAAGAATACAACATGGTTGTCATGCTCCAGCCTTCAGACCGCGCGAGTATTAACAACCTTGACGAAATCTATGTCAGTGGTACAAACGGTCGCGTAAGCGTTGCGAACTTCGCTGAAATTGTAAAGGGAACGGGTCCCGTTTCAATTGCGCGAGAAGACCAAATGCGGGTTATCCACGTTACCGCGGACATTATAAGCAATACCCGCGCGGACATTATGGAACAGCGCATTCAAGAAGAGATTGCCGCGAACATGATTGTGCCGGAAGGCGTTACGGTAAGCTATGAAGGCTCATGGGAAGAAATACAGAAGCAAACTTCCGTGTTCATTAAAATTTTCATACTCGCTGTCCTTCTTGTCTTTGGCGTTATGGCTGGAACGTATGAGTCTTTCAAGGCTCCGTTTATCAACCTCTTTACAATCCCCATGCTTACAATAGGTGTCGCGGCGGCATACGTCCTGATGGGGCAGGCGCTTTCCATAATGTCCATTATGGGAATTGTCATGCTGGTGGGCATTGTTGTAAACAACGGCATTATCCTTGTTGACTACACGACGCTCTTGCGCGAAAGGGGAATGGCGCTTATGGATGCTTGCCTTGCAGCCGGCGTTTCGCGCCTTCGCCCCGTTTTGATGACTTCCCTTACTACAATACTTGGGATGCTCCCAATGTGCTTTGACACCGATGGGCAAGCCGCTATTGTTCAGCCTATCGCGCTGTGCGTCGCGGGCGGTCTCACATCAAGTACGTTTATTACTCTGCTGGTTATTCCCGTTGTTTACTCCTTTGTCATGAAAAACGATAACGTTGGCAAGAACAGGTCAAGGGCGTTCGCGCGCCTTGCGGAAATTGAGGCCAAGGAGGCAGGAAATGTCTGATGATTTGAAGCAAGATGAGGCGCTTGCCGCTGATGGCGGGCAAGCCGCAGGTGATGAGGAGCTTTACCGCTGCGAAATAGTGGCGAACAATTCAGTTGAAGACGACATTGTGGAGATTCTTGAAACCGTGTGCCCCGGCATTCTTTACACGATTATTCCTACTGTGCACGGGCGTGGGAAAAACGACCGCAAGCTCTCCACCGCCACTTGGCCTGAGACAAACTTTATCCTTT
This sequence comes from uncultured Treponemataceae bacterium, assembly GCA_964509415.1. GTDB lineage: Bacteria > Spirochaetota > Spirochaetia > Treponematales > Treponemataceae > Avitreponema. The sequence continues at coordinate 23,600 of CAZDXD010000001.1, read as the reverse complement.
TTGCATACGTTACAAGGGATATGATTGCAGGCGTAAAAAAAGCTGTCCGCGCCGTCAAGGAAACATTCCACGGCGAGGGGATTAAGCTTTTTATAATGAAAGGCTGCCTCCCCGAAGAGCTTTGACAGGAAGAAGTGTGCGGTGAAGGCGGATGTTCTTATTGTAGAGGATGTCCGCGAGCTTGCAGAACTTGTGTCCATGTATCTTGTGCGCGAGGGCATGGACACCTGCCTCTGCGAGACTGCGGAAGAAGCCCTTAAAATAATCAAGACAAGAAAATTTGATCTTGTTGTTCTTGACCTTAACTTGCCCGGAATGGACGGTTTTGAGTTTTTAAGCCTCTTCAGGAAAGAAAACTCAACGCCGGTCATGATAATGTCGGCGCGGGATTCGGATGAGGACATAATCGCAGGGCTTGGAAGCGGCGCCGATGAGTTTGTAACAAAGCCCTTTTCGCCTAGGGTCTTTGCGGCAAGGGCAAGCGCTATGTTGCGCCGTGACCAGAACTCTTCGGTGGAAAGCGAAAAGACGCTTCAATTCGGGGCATTTACGCTCTACGAGACAACCTGCATTCTTAAAAAAGGCGCGGAGAGGGTTTATCTTTCTGTCAAGGAATACGAGGTGCTTGATTTTCTTGCCCGCCATACAGGGGTGCCTTTCAACCCTGAAACCATTTATAAAAATGTATGGAAAAACTCTTTTGGAGACCTTACAATCGTAGCCGTGTATATACAGCGGCTGCGCAAAAAAATAGAAGACGATCCTTCAAACCCCAAATACATAGAAACGGTGTTCGGAATGGGTTATCGCTTTAATGCCAATCCCGCAGGCTAGCCTGCACACAAACTCTTTTTATGAAAATTAAAAAACTTTTTTTTATACTGCTTATAGGAATATTTTTAATCCCCATTCTTTCTATTGCAATAATGACATCGATGGTTTATTACCGCTCGGTTTCAAGAATCATACCGATTGGCAGCGCACGCGGCGGAGGCGCGCTTTTTTCCGCTGATAGCAGCGGCACTCAATCAGAGCAGGCAGAAAGGTATATAAGGGATTACCTTAACGACCTGCCATACGATGTTGATTGCGTCGCTGTTTCTGGCAAAGGCCGTATACTTTATTCTGAAATGGAGGAACTGCATGAAAACGCGGTTGTTGCACAGGATGCTTTTAGGGATTTTATATTTTCAGGGTCAGACAGCTATTTTTACAGCATAGATACGAATCTTAGCTTCCTTGTTCAGAATGGCCTTATGGAAGAAGGTGGCAACCCGCTTGAAAACGATGACTTTCTCTTTTTTATAACCCGAATACCCAAGCGCGATGCGGAAAAAGGGCCGCCCCCTGTCGGGAATTTCTTTTTGTGGTTTATCGTTGCTTCTGAAGCCATTCTTCTTTTTGCAATTATTCTTTCGGTTTTCATAATAAGGCTTATAACAACTTCTATAGAAAAGCTGAAAGACGCTGCTGAAACGCTTGAAGCCGGAAACCTAGACAAGGAAATAAAGTTGAAAGCCACAAACGAAATTATGACTCTTGCTGACTGCCTTGACAGAATGCGGCTCGGCCTTAAAAAAGACAAAATCCGTAATTCCAATTTTATTATTGGCTTGAGCCATGACCTTAGAACTCCCATCGCGCTGATTAAAGGATACACGGAGGCAATCAAGGACGATATGTCGAGCGACCCTGAGTTTCTTGAAAACGCGCTTAGCATTATTGCGGATAAGACAAGCCAGCTTGCGATTATGCTTGATTCCCTTATTGACAGCGTGCGCATTGAAAATAGCGAATGGAAGGGAAGCCTTTCTAAATGCATGCTTAATTCCTGGCTTTCAACCTTTGCCGAAAGAATCTCTGCGGACGGAAACCTTCTGGGAAAGAGCGTGAATACCGAAATTAGCCTGCCCGCCAATCTTTTTATGCTGGTTGATGAAGAAATTCTTACGCGCTTTCTTGAAAATATCTTGGGCAATGCTTTTCGCTATACGCAAGAAGGTGGCGCTATAACTTTTGCCGCAAGCTGGGAACCTTATGAGCCAGAAAGAAAGGAAAGGCGGCGTGAGCAGGAAAAGAAAGGCAAAAACGGCGTTATGAAAATTATTGTTGCCGATAACGGCATTGGCATCTCTGAACAAAGCCTCCCCTTCATTTTTGACGCATTCTATAAAGAGGCAAACTCCCGCAGGGGGGAAGGGCATGGCTTTGGGCTTGCCATTGTAAAGCATATCGCCGATACCTACGGCTGGGACATTACCGTTGACTCCAAAAAGGGGGAGGGCACTGTCTTTACCGTGTTGATTTACGATTGCGAGTATGCGGGGGGTCAGAGCTAAACGCCTTTTTTAGCGCTAGGCGGAAAAACTCTCAAATTGTCTCTATTCTTGCCCTAGCTCTCAAGCTCTAGGTTTTAAGCTCTGAATTAGCCTTTTCCTCGCAATTTTTATATGCGTAACCGGCGAAAGGCACACGCGGCTAAGGCAGCGGCTGTACGGCGTTTTTTTGAGCATTCCCGTGTACTGTCTGAAACCGCCCTTGTCTTTTTTGAGCGCAAAGCCGAGCACATCCCCATAGATTTTTCTCCTGATGTTCCGCGCTTTCCATCGTTCAAGTTTTCCCGCAGAGCCTGCTGGAAGAATTGAAAGCGCGAAGGCTTTTATCGATTCAAAGAGACTAAGGTTTTTTATTTTATCTTCTACGCTCATGTTCTTTGAAACGCTGTTTTCATGGCTTCTCCAAACCGCCATTTCTCCTGGGCAATAAACGATTTTATTCCCGAGCGCAAGCCTAAAAAGAGACTCGTAGTCAGAGCTTGCGATGTCCTTAGAGTAAAAGTCGAGCTTTAGCACTGCGCTCCTTTTGTACATGCAAGAGGCGTGCTGTATTTTCGGATTGGCGCGCGGCCAAGAAAAAATATACCGCGTTCCGTCAAGAATGCGCGCTGGCGCGTTTTCAGGGTTTTTTCTTTTTTTGTCGCCGTCCCCCATCAGCATATCTCCGAAAACGATAACCGCATCGGGGCATAATTGCAGAGCCTCAACATAGCGGCTGATAAATGTACCGTCCGTAAAAAAATCATCGCCGTCAAGGTTTATAACCCATTCGCCAGAAGCGCGTTCATATAGAAGCTTTCTGTAATTGGCAACGCGGCCTAAGTTGCTTTCGTTTGCAAAGACTTTAAGGCGGGCATCCGCCTTTTGCATTTCAAGAAGAATTTCCGCTGTCCTGTCCGTTGAGCAGTCGTCAGAGGCTATTACTTCGATAAAAGGATAATCCTGCGCCAGCGCCGAAAGGATAGCATCGCGTATAAAGTTTTCGTGGTTGAACGTTGGAATCATAATCGTTACTGTAGGTTTTGCGGATGTCATGAGGTTTGAGGACATTTCTTGATTTGCGCGTTGCATTCGCTATAGTGTCTGCCTTAACAGATCCCTGTAGAAGTGGAAATTGCGCTCATCGTATCTTGCGTTTGGCAGCGTGATTTCAGAAACAGCGATTCCCCGCTTCCACAGCAAAAAGGAAAGAGAAAGCTGGTCCCTGTGCGAAAGCGAAGAAAGAATGCCCCACCATTCTTCCATCAGGCTGATTATCTCCTTGTCATTGTGCGCCCTATAAACAATGCTGTTTTCCGCAAGCCCGTAGTTCTTTGGAAACCCCGCGCCTTTTAGCAGCTTTTTTATTTTTTCCGCGTTTTCTCTCGTTTCAACTTTTTCCTTTAGGCAGCGCTTGATTTCTTTATAAATGCAGTTGCAGTCATGGTGGACGGGAATAAGCAGACTGCTGTCTTGGCGCTTTTCAATTTGCTCAAAGAGAAAGCCCGTTTTGATGTCTATGTTTGAGTCGATGTATATGCTCCTTTCGTACTGCGGAAAAAGAATGTGCGGGTGCAGCTTATGCCACCTGTTTGCAAGCGCGCCTGTAGCTTCCATGCGCGCGAGCGGCTTTATATTCCACACGCCGTAATGCCCAATGGAAAGAAGAGCCGCGCTGTCGGTAAAGCAGACGTAGTCACAGTCAGGCGAAATATAAGAGTGAAGCGTTGGCATATCCCAGTCTGAAATGGCGACAGTATAAACAACTGTCCGCCGCGCAGCGCCGCGGCTTTCAGCCTTGCGCGCCTCGCATTCCGCGCGGTGAAGTTCAATGACTAGCGGCTGCGAGCGCACAATGTCGCGCAGCTCGTTTATTTTCCTTACTGAAAAATAATGCTGGCGGAATATGGAGGCCTTTATTCTTTTAACAAGCTCCATATTCGCTTTAATTTTCCGTACTCTCGGCTTTATCGCAGTTGCCTTCGAGATACGGATCGTCTGCCATATCATCGCGCACACGGCGGGCATTGTTTTCGATAAGCCGCGCGACAAACTTAACAGGCTTTCTTCTTTTTTTAAGCTGCTCCGTGAATCGCGATGAAAACGCGATAAAGATAAAATAAATATAAGGAAGTCCTAAATTGGTTTCAAGGAGCGAGTTTACCGCAAGCGTGAGCAACTTGTCCCAAAATGTTTCAAAGCCGGAGCTGCGAATGCCGCCTAAAAGGAGCGCGGCTTCCCAGCCGAACTGCACAAGCACGCCGCAGGCAAGAAGGCGCGGGATGTTGACGCGGGCGCGGCTATCTTTCCTCGACATATTCCAGATGATTAGCATTAGGTAGCCCGCAAAGAGGATTAACGCCATAAATCCGTGATATGCGCCCGTTGTCCTTTGAATGATAACGGGCGGCGCGCCGTAAGAGAAGGTTTCTGCGAGCAGCGGGCAGCAAAGCCACCAGCAAAGTATTAAAAGAGACCACTCAAAGAGGTTTTTGTCTTTTGATATCCAAAGCCATATCCAGGCAAAGTTTGTAAATCCGTAGCTTACCGACATCCAAAGAAGCACGCCGAACATGCTGTATCCGTTGAATATCGTGCGCGAATGGGTAAGAAGGTGAAATATGCCGTAATCGACTGCCATATAAACAGCGCCGAAAACCAGACCGACGATTACGGTCATGTATTTCTTTTTCCAGATGAGAAGCGCAACAAAGAGAACAAGAAAGGCTATATCAAGCCAGATATACATGGGGTCAAACTGGCGGCGCGCGATTATTTCTGTCATGGGAGGTTTCCTAGTTTTTAATTATAGCAAAATATTTTAATTGCGGCTAACCATTCAGAAGTCTCAAACTGAGAGCTAAATTACCTAAGCTCCGCCCCCGGCACCTTCTCTTTTGCAGCCTCAATTATTTCCGCCATTTCTTCTTGCGTGTACGGCGCTTTTTCATTCCATGCGGGGTTAAGGCATCTTCCGGGAGAAAAAGCCGCAAACTGCCAGTCAGCATCACGAGGGAGCAAGGCAGCAATTTCAAGCGCATCGGCTTTGTCGACAAGACCGGGCACGAGCACTGTCCTGTATTCTACAGAGACGAGCTTTTTGGCTGATGCTTTTGAAAGCAAGGCGATTGACTTGACAATAGCTTCCCCCAAGGCCTTGCCTTTATCCGCTGGAAAAAGCAGATGATATTTCCTTGGCGCGGTTTTTATATCAAGGGCTATCATGTCAGGGCGAAGGCGCTCATCTTCAATTAGGCGCATTAGCCTTTCGTGGAGAGTGCCGTTTGTGTCGATTTTAACGGCAAGACCCAAAGATTTTGCCTTTAAGACAAGCGGCTCAAGAAAGGGGGAGAGGAGCGGCTCGCCGCCGGATATTGCAACTCCTCCAAGCATAGCCGCCCGTTTTTCAAGATGCCGGAAAATCTCCTCTTCTGTAAAGTAAGCCTCCCCGCTATCCCTTTCAGGCGCTGGCATGTCAGGCCCCGTTAAGGGATCGGCAAGAGCAAGCTCACTGTTGTAGCAATACGGACAGCGCAGGTTGCATCCCGGCAAAAAAACAGCAGCGGCAACTTTGCCGGGGTAATTGACAAGCGAAGTTTTCTGCAAACCTGCGCGAATCATTGCCTTTACGCGGAGGCTTTCGCTATAGAAAGAAGCGCCTCCTCAGCCGTCTTCAGTTCGCTTACAGAATGCGCTCTTGCAATCTCCGCGCCGTCATCCGCGTAGAAGATAACAGTTGGCGTTGAAAGAACGCCGCGCTCTTGAGCCTGCTTTAGCCCTTCGTCGCCGTCAACGTCAAAGATTTTCCCGCCTTCAAAGTGCGCTTCGCAGTACTCTTTAACAGGTGGGCAGTTCGGGCAGGTCCTGCGGGTAAAAAGCTCATAGCGCACAGTTTGCTTTTCCCGCGCGGAAAAAGCGCCCGGTGCCGTAACGTTCCCGCAAGGACTTTGATTTGCAGGGCTTGCTGATATTCCGTCCAGATGGGCTTCAGTTTCTTTCTCTGAAGGAACAAAAAGCTTTCTCTCTTTGTATTCTTCCCGCTTGCCCTTGTTCCAGTTGCGCACAGAGCGGTAGTAGCCTACAATGCGGGCATAAACTTCCGCCTCCGTGCCGCGAACATTCGCCAATTCTTCTTTTGTTTTTGCAATGTCAGCTTCAATCTCTGCTACAGTTCTTGCCATAATCTCCTCCTTAAAGTTTGTTTATATGACAGCCTTTGCCGCCGCCGCTTTTTCTTCTTCCAGCTCGGCAAGCCTCTTTTTTAGGGCAGCCTCCTTTTCTTCCTTGCACTTGGGGCACTCAAAGTGCTCGCCCGCAAGGTAGCCGTGAATTGGGCACACCGAAAAGGTGGGCGAGATGGAAAAATAAGGCAGCCTATAGTTAAAGGCTATTGTCTTGACAAGGTTACGGCAGGCCTGCCAGTCCGTTATTGCCTCGCCCAAAAACACGTGAAAGACCGTCCCGCCTGTATACTTTGTTTGAAGAGAGTCTTGCAAGTCCAAAGCCTCAAACACGTCGTCTGTAAAATGCACAGGAAGCTGGCTAGAGTTTGTGTAAAAAGGCTCATCTTCCCCCGACGCGATTATGCCGGGGAAGCGCTCCTTGTCGTGGCGGGCAAGCCTGTAGCTTGTACTCTCCGCAGGGGTTGCCTCCAAGTTGAAGAGGCTGCCCGTTTCTTCCTGAAAGTCGGCCAATCTTTCCCTCATGTGGACAAGCACCCTTTCCGCAAACGCCTTGCCGTCGCTGTGCGTTATGTCGCAGCCTAAAAAGTTGAGGCAAGCCTCGTTCATCCCGCAGATTCCTATTGTAGAAAAATGGTTGTTGAGGTGCGAAAGGTAGCGCCTCGTGTAGGGGAAGAGCCCGCCTTCGAGCAGCCTGTTTATCACCTTGCGCTTTATCTCTAGGCTGTCTTTTGCGAGAACCATGAGGAGGTCAAGACGGCCAAAAAACTCGTCCTCTGTTTTGGAAAGATAGGCTATTTGCGGCAGGTTAATCGTCACAACGCCAATGGAGCCTGTAAACTCGTCGGAGCCAAAAAGCCCGCCGCCCCTCTTGCGCAGCTCCCTCTTGTCTAGCTGCAGGCGGCAGCACATCGAGCGCACGTCATTCGGGTTGAGGTCCGAATTGATAAAGTTCTGGAAATACGGCGTTCCGTACCGCGCGGTCATTTCAAAAAGAAGCCGCGCGTTGCCGCCCTCCCAGTCAAAGTCCCGCGTGATGTTGTAAGTGGGAATAGGATATTGAAAGCCTCTCCCCGCGGCATCTCCTTCAATCATAAGCTCTATAAAAAGGCGGTTGATTAAATCCATCTCCTTTTGGCAGTCGCCGTAAGTGTAGCCTGCCTCTTTGCCGCCAATGATTGCGGGCTTATCCGCGAGGTCTTTCGGGCAAACCCAGTCCAGCGTGATATTTGTAAACGGCGCCTGCGAGCCCCATCTGCTCGGCGTGTTCACGCCGTAGATAAAGCTCTGAAGGCACTGCTTGACTTCCTTTTCTGACAAGTTGTCTTCCCGCACAAAGGGCGCAAGATATGTGTCGAAAGAGCTGAAGGCTTGAGCGCCCGCCCATTCGTTTTGCATTATTCCTAAAAAGTTTACAATTTGCTGAATTAGCGTGGACAGGTGCTTTGCGGGCATTGAAGTGATTTTGTCGGGGACTCCGCCCAAGCCTTCCGCAATAAGCTGGCGAAGAGACCAGCCCGCGCAGTAGCCTGAAAACATGGAAAGGTCGTGAATGTGAAACGCCGCTGTCCTGTGCGCCTCTGCAATCTCTTTTGGATAAATGTTTTTAAGCCAGTAGTTCGCCGTGATTGTACCAGAGTTGTGCAGGATAAGCCCGCCAAGCGAAAAGTTTACGTTAGCGTTTTCCTTGACGCGCCAGTCGGACTGGCTTAAATACCCGTTCATGGTTTCGTCAATGTCGAGCATGAGGCGCTTCGCATCGCGGAAAGCCTCGTGCCTTGCGCGGTAGAGAATGTAGGCTTTTGCGGCTTTTACTTCTTGCGCCCTGATAAGGACGTTTTCGACAATGTCTTGAATTTCTTCTATTGCAGGGATTGAGTGCTCGTGCCTTCCCGCCATAAGAAGGCGAAGTTCCTCTTCTACCCTATCAGTGAGAGCCTTAGCCTTTTCATCGTCGCCTTGCCCTTCGGCAGCTGCAATGGCCTTGTTGATGGCGCTTTCGATTTTTTCTCTATTGTATGGGGTAACCTCCCCTGAGCGCTTTACAACGCTTTTAATAAAAGATGCCGCCTCAGGGTCGCTAGATGCCCCAAGAAAAGATTTCCATTCAGGGAAAATGCCCTGAGACAGGGGCGCTTCTTCAGCCATTGCTTCTTTCCTCCGCTTTCTGTATCTCTAAAATAAATTCCTCAAGGTTATCAAAATGCCTGTATACCGATGCAAAGCGGATATAAGCAACCTTGTCTGTCTCGTAAAGCTTGTCAAGCACAATTTCGCCGAGGCGAGAGCTTGCAATTTCGCCTTCCTTTTTGCCTTCCATGATGGCGATATCCTCAACCTCGTTGAGAATATTTTCTATTGTGTTGCCGGAAAAAGGCCTTTTTTCAAGGGCGCGGCTAATTCCCCTCTCCAGCTTAGGCCTGTCGAAAGGCTGCCGCCTGCCGTCTTTTTTTACAACCATAAGCGGCCTTTCTTCAACCCGCTCATAGCTTGTAAAGCGATAGCCGCAGTCCATGCATTCACGCCTTCTGCGGATTTTCAAGCCGCTCGCAAGCGTTCGCGAATCGAGAACTTTGTCGTTAAAGCTGCCGCAATATGGACAGCGCATAGCCGCCTCCCGTAGCCATATCTTGCGCAACTACATATGGTGTCTTTTTCCGTGTCAATATCAAATTTACAACTATTTGTTGTTTCATGCAATAGGCTGAAGTATAAAAAAAAGCTCTGCGGACAGGCAGGCTGTCAACCACCTGAATTACGGCGGCAATTCAATCACAATTACGGCGATAATTCAGGCACCAATCTAGCCTAGATTGATGGCATGCATACGTACGTATGACTGTTGCAAAAATCGCCGTTATTGAACAACGAAAATCGCGGTTTTTCAGACACAAAAATCGCCGTTTTTGCGTGATGCTTTGCGAGATGGAACGCGGGCAATAGACGGCTGCACCGTAGCCAAAGTCTATTGTCCTGCGGAAACCGCGCTGTTAATCCATGAGCCGACCGGCTTTCGCAGGACATCTGTTATGATAATAGCGAGAATCATTTTGATTATGTCCGCAGGCAAATAGGGAACAAAAGCGTACCGCAGCGCCTGAAGGAGGCTCGCGCCTGCAAGGTTTCTGAATGCGAGAATTACAGGGATGGCTGAACACAGAATGCCCGCTATTGCCCCGTGCACAATTGCGGGAAAGGCTTTTGCCCGCTCATCGGAGGGCTTAATGTTTCTTGTGCAAATTCCCGCCACAACCGCGGCAAAAAAATAGCCGGTAACCGCGCCGCCTGCAAGCGTTCCAAGCGCGCTAAAGCCCGCAAGGTCACTGGGGAAAAATTTAAGGCCAAAAAAGCCCGCTATAACGCCTGCAATGCAAAAAAGCCCCGCGGCTCCGGCGCCGCTTGCAGGTCCTAGCAGCATGCCTAGAACGGCGGTTGCGCAAGAGTGCGGCGTAACGGGGAGCTGCAAGTTTCCCCGCGCCGTTATCTGAAAAAGGGAGCACAGGCAAAGAACGGCGGCTCCCGCAAGCACGGCGACGGATTTGCGCGTTTTCGCTTTCATAAGGCCGCTCCCTTAGGAATAAGCGCGCCGCCCTTTTTCTGCCGCAGGGCATCAATGACAGCCGCTGCCGCGAAAATCGCGCAAAGCCCCGCAAACCAGTCTCCAAACTTGATATAGAACGTTTTGACTGCCGGATAAACGGGGACTTCCGCATTCAAGAACGCGCGTTCAAAGAGAGGGAGGGAGGCAAGGATTTCCCCTGAAGGCAGAATTATTGCGGTAAAGCCTCCGTTTGTGCTTCTAATCATGGTTGTGCGAAGCTCAATAGCCCTAAAGCTCGCGACAGCGTAATGCTGATACTCCGCGCTTTCAGTTTTTGACCAGGAATCGTTTGTAAGGTTTATAAGAACTTTTCCGCCCGCCTTGTGAAGCCGCGCGGTTACGGCTGGGAAAGCGTCTTCAAAGCAGATGGGGGCTGTAAAGGGAATTTCAAGCGCGGTTCCGCCGTCCCCTTTCGCGGTGATTGTAAAGACGGTTCTCTTCTTTCCCGGCGTCCAGCCCGAAGAAAAGCCTACAATTCTTTCAAAAAGCCCCGCAAGGAATTCATTGTCAGAAAACGGAACATATTCCGCAAAAGGCACAAGCTGGATTTTGCCGTACCAGTCTTCGATTTCCCCGTCATCAGGGCGAATAAGTATTGTCGCATTAAAGGAGCGCCTTTTGCCGTTTTCCGTTTCGATAAAAGGCGAGCCTGTAAAAAGATAAACACCGGTTTCCCTTAAAAATGAAAGAAACGGGTCTTCTGCAGGGCGTATGCTGTAATAGCGCCTGTTGATATTATATGCGTAAGGAAGCGATGACTCGCTCCAAATGACAATGTCAGGCTTTTTGCTCAAGCTTTCCCAATCAGCGAGGGCATCCCGTGTGAGGTTTTGCAAGTCTTGTAGAGTGGCATCCGGGTCTCCGTCCTCGCCCCAAGGGTCCGAGTTTTGCTGTATCAGCGAGGCGGCAAAGCTCCCTTCAGGCTCAGGGATTTTAGAAAGCGCGTAAAAGCCGTAAAAAACGCTTAAAGCAAACAGAGCTGCCGCAAAAAGCGCGGCTCGGAGACAGTTTGAGCTGGCAAGAAGCCTTAGCCGCGCGGGGGCTTTCAGGGCGCGGGGAAGGCCTTGCAGCAGCCATCTGTTTTCCGGCAAGAGGAGCTCCGCTGCAACCGCTGACGCGAGCGCAAAGAGGAACGATATTCCCCAAATGCCGGTTGTGTCAGCGATTTGTATAAAGCGCCTCATGCTTAAAGAGGTCATCGACAGCGTGCCCCATGGGTAGCCCAGAAAGCCCGTGGATTTAAGCCACTCCCAGCACACCCAGCAGGCGGCAAATGCAAACGGGCGCAAGTTTTTTCGCGAGCAGAGTACAGTTTTCAGGCACCAGCCGATTAAAACGCCCAATCCAAAGTAGGCTATTGTGGAGGCACCCAGCGTGAAAATCGCGAAATCCTTAAAATTTGCAAGCCAAAAGCTAGAAAAAAGATGAACGCAGGCAATTTGAGTGCCGCAGATTAGCCCTGAAAGCGCAAAGGATTTAGCATAAATTAAAGCTGTGTACAGCGGAACAAGGCAAAAAATGCCAAAAAGAGCCGAGCCAGCTGAAAACAGTTCATTTGGGATTCCAAGCGCAAGCATAAAAGATGATAAAACTGCGGAAAAAAACAGGGAAAAAGCCGGCATAATTTCTTTTATTCTAGTCATTTTTCTTGAATTGTTTCAATATAACCTCTATTATAGTCTTGTATGTTCAGCATTGCAGAATGTCATAAAAGCGAGTATGGTTGTCTGCCCGATGCGGCAGCTTCTGTTCCAGGCCGCTTTCATCTTTTAGGCGAGCATACCTGGTTTGCCGGCGGATCTGTACTTTCCATGTCGATTGATTCCCGGCTTTCCATTTCTATTTCTCCCCGCCAGGATTCCAGCTATAGGGTTTATTTTGCCACAACAGGAGAGCGCAAAAAGATTTCACCTGCAAACTTAAATTACAGAAAAGAAGACCGCTGGGTAAATTCCTTGAAGGCGGTGATTTCCGCTTTTATTGAATATGGCGAAAACGTTCCGGGCCTTAATATTGCTATTCAGTCGGAAATTCCTGTTGATGCGGGGCTTGGCGTTCCCAATGCAATGAAAGCCGGACTTGCGCTTGTGTTAAGGAAATTCCTATATGAGGGAAAAAAAAGAAAAATCAGCGACAGGACTTTAATTTCACTTCTGGAAACAGCAAACACGAGCTTTCTTAACATTCATCCGCACCGCGCGGATCTTTTTTGCGTTTTCCATGCAAAGCAGGGAAACTGCATTAAAACCAATATTAACGACGGAACATACGAATACGCGGCGTTTCCTGCAAACCGCTATTCAGTTGTCCTTGTAGACACGAAGGTGCCGAGGCTTTTAGCGCGCGAGGAATTTAACGAGCGGATTCAGGAATGCATAGAGGCATACAATCTTGTGCGCAGCTCAAAAGATACGCCTGCGGACTTTTCTTCTATGGATGAGTCTATTCTTGCTGAAATGCCTGGAATTGCGGAATCTGTCCGCCGCAGGGCTTTGTTTATCCTCAATGAATCCCGAAGAGCCGGCAGCTCTGTGCAGCTTTTGAAAACAAAGGATTATACCTCTTTCTCCAAGGCGGTAATTCATTCACACGAAGGCTTGCGCGACAGATTTGAAATTTCCTGCCCGGAGCTGGACTGGATTGTAAAGCGCGCGCTCGAATTTTCCGTTCCTGAAAAGCAGGAACTTCTATGCGCCAGAATGACGGGCAGGGGGTTCGGCGGATGCGCTTACGCAATCCTGCCATCAGAGTCTCTTGATGCCTTTATTTCAAAGCTGGACAACTACGAGCGGATTTTCGGCTTTACGCCTGTGCATTATCCTGTTCACCCTTCCGGCGCGGCGGTTATCTTATAAGCGGTTTTGTGATATGGTAAAGATATGCTTGTTCTTCTTACAAATGACGATGGAATCGACGCGCCGGGTCTTAACGCGCTTGCCGCCTCTCTTGCAAAGCACAGCCACGAAGTCTGGATTGTGGCTCCCGCATCAAACCGTTCAGGCGTTTCTCATGGAATTTCTCTTTCAGAGCCGCTCAAAGTTAAAAAACACGGAGAGCGCGTTTTTTCCTGCTCTGGAAAGCCGGCGGACTGCGTGATTGCTGCTCTTGACGGTCTTCTTCCGCGCAGGCCTGACGCTGTCCTTTCAGGTATAAACTGCGGCGCGAATATTGGCACCGATATTATTTTTTCAGGAACAGCGGCGGCAGCAAGGCAGGCTGCTATTCACGGCATTCCGGCGATTGCAGTGAGTCTTATTGTAGAAGAGGTGCGCATGGCGAGCCCGCCGCAGTGGGAAGGTCTTGCAGATTTCACGACATGCAATCTTGAAGCGTTTGCCAAAGTTTGTGGCGAGGATGTCTTTGCCAATGTGAATGCCGTTTCATTAGAGGCGTACAAGGGCTTTAAGATTACGGGACTTTGCCGAAGAATTTACCATGATGTAATGCGCTTTTCCCCTGCCGAAGTGAAAGAGGAAAACGCGGGAAACTGCTTTGAATGCGTCTTTGAAGGCGGTTCAATCGAGACAATATCTTCTCCGGGCGATGACTGGGATGCCGTTAAAAGCGGGTACATTTCTGTTTCTCCGGTGTCGGCGCAGCCCGCAGTTGCTGAAAACTTGCTGGATGCCTTTATCTCTGCGCCTTTTTGCTGTAATTCAGCGGTGTAATGGCTGGCTTTGAATAAGCTCATTACGGGAGGGGTTATGACTGATTCAATAAAAGAAGGGTTTAGGCTGTACAAAATCAAAAACTACAGCGCGGCCTTGACTGTTCTGCTTTCCATTCCCGCCGCAGAGGCTGGAAAAGACCCTGATCTTGCTTATTTGATTGGCTTGTGTTTTGCGAGAATGGAGCAGTACGAGGATGCGATTGTTTATCTTGAGCAGGTGGTAACTATGAATGTGGATTTTGCCCGCGTTTATCAATGCCGCCTTGCGCTTGCGGTCCTGTACGCTCGCACAGGAAGAACAAGGCTTGCTGACTTTGAGCTGAAAAAGCTCGCCGAAATTGGCTATGAATCCCCGCAGGTTTTTTCCGCGCTCGGCTTTATTTCGTATACATTCGGAGATGCCGATGAATCGCTTAAATGGTACGAAAAAGCGCTTGAAATGGACGAAAAAAACGCGACAGCCATGAACGGACTTGGCTATATTCTTGCGGATGCCGGGAAAGATTTGACGAGGGCTTTGTCTCTGTGCAAAAAAGCGTTCGGCGAAAACCCTGAAAACCCCGCTTATCTTGATTCCCTTGCGTGGGCGCATTACAAGCTGGGGCATGACAAAGAAGCCCGCACTTACATTAAGCGCGCGCGGGAAAAGCTCCCAAACAATGAAACCGTAATGGAGCATTTTAGGGAAATTTCCGGAGAGTAAGCAAAGCAGGAATTCCGGGATAACAGCATGAAAAAATTAGGCAAAAGCGTTGTCTGCGCGGCTATTGCGCTTTCTCTTTTTTTTCTTTCGGGGAGCTTTGCTCAAGAGAATGCCGCGGGCGGCGCTTCCTCTGCTGACAGGTTTCTTGCGGAAGAGGAATTCCGGCGCGGTGTTCAGGCTTATTACCGCGGTGCGTTTAACGACGCGCTAATGGTCTTTGAACGCGCTCTTTCGTATATACCCGACAATCCCCTTATTCTGGACTGGCTTGGCCGCGCTTATTTTAAGACAGGGTCAGAATCCACTGCTTTAAGTCACTGGAACTCCGCCTCCTTGGCAGGCTATAAAACGGAACTTTTGCAAAACAGAATTGAAACCATTACGGAATGGCGGACGATAAGGCCGGCCGGCACCGCGGGGGAGCGCTATGTTGAAACAGGCGCTATCCAGGCTGTGCAGGGGCAGAATACGCTTTTTTCAAAGCCCTCTTCTCTTCTTCCGCTTGAGGACGGCTCTTTTTGGGCGGTTGCATACGGCTCCAATGAATTGCTTCGCTTTGATGTCAATGGAATGATTACTGCCCGTGTGCGGGGACCCATAAGCGGCTTTGGCCGCCCCTTTGATATTTTACGGCTTTCGGACGGGCGCATTCTTGTCTCTGAAACAGGCGCGGACAGGATTTCCGTGCTGGACGAAAACGGCTTCTATATTTCTTCTTTTGGCGAAAAGGGGCGCGGCGCAGGCGCTTTTGTAGGGCCGCAGTATATTGCGCAAGACGATGCAGGGAACATTTACGTTACGGATTTCGGGAATGCAAGGGTTACCGTTTATAGTTCAAGGTTTGAGCCTCTTTTTTCCTTTGGAGAAAAGACAGCGGATTTTCCGGGCTTTGTTGCCCCTTCAGGCATTGCCTGCATTGAGGGTCGAGTCTTTGTAGCAGATTCCGTGCCGGGGGCTGTCTATGTTTTTGACGCGTCGGGGAATTATCTTTTTTGCCTTTCACCTGCGGGCTCATTCCCTGGAATTGAGTCAATCAGGGTGTGGAACAACCGCCTTCTCTGTGCTGTAAAAAACAGGGTTATCCTTATTGACCCCGTTACGGGCGCACATTCTGATTTGGCAAATCTAGGGCAAGCGCCCGCGCGGATTTTAAGCGCAGCCCTTGACGCAAACGGAAACCTTGTTATGGCTAACTATGATGGAAACTGCATTCAGGTAGCTTCAAAAATGAGCGACCTTGCATCAGGTCTTTTTGTCTGGATTGACAGGGTTAACGCGGACAGTTTCCCGAATGTAACGCTGGATGTCCGCGTTGAGGACAGAAGCCGAAATCCAATAACCGGCCTTAAAGAGCTGAATTTTATGCTGACAGAAGACAATCGCCCACCCGCTTCTTTCAAGCTTGAAGGAACGGGCTTTGCCGAAGAGTCTTGCGACATAGCCGTTTTGATTGACCGCAGTGCGGACTCTGACCGCTATCTTCCCGCCATAAGAGCCGCTCTCTCTGAAATTTCCGCTGCAATGGGCGGCAGGGGGAATCTTACTGTAATTTCCGCAGGCGAGGTTCCAGTCCTTGAAGGAGCAGGCAACCCGCAAGGGTCGTGGTGGGAAGAATTTGCGCCGACTGCCGCGTCTTCTGCCCAATGGCGCTTTGATTTGGGCTTGAGGCTTGCCGTGAATAGCCTTGTAAACGCCGCGCCCCGCCGCGCCGTGATTTACCTTTCTACGGGAACCCTTTCCTCCCAAAGCTTTGCTCGCTACGGGCTTGACTCCCTTGTTTCTTATTTGAGAAACAACGGGGTTTCCTTTTACGCCGCCTCTCTCCGGCAGGGGGAAGTCCCCGATGAATTAAGCTACATCGCGGACTCCACAGGCGGGAGAACGCTTTATGTCTACAGGCCTGAAGGCTTGGCTCCGCTTGTAAATGAGCTTTCGCGCGAGCCTAACGGCCTGTATACGCTTTCCTTTGAATCGCTAATGCCTGCAAACTTCGGCGAGGCGTACCTTCCCGTTGAGGTTGAAGTGTACCTTATGAATAGGTCGGGTAGGGACGAAACAGGCTACTTCTCGCCGTTGCAGTGAAATCAGCTACCAGCTACCAGCTACCAGCGTTAGGGCATGAGCAAGTAGCGGTGCGCTAGAAGCTAGCGCTGCGGGTGCGCTTGCGAATGCAAGGTTCTACTTGCTAGACCCCAGAGCTGGAAGCTGGGAGCTGACGGCTTATATGGCATTGCAATATAAAGAATACGGAAGGCAGAACCGCGATGTAATTATTCTTTTGCATGGCGGCGGCTTGTCGTGGTGGAATTATAGAGAAGTGGCAGAGCGGCTTCAAAATGATTTTAGGATAATTATCCCGATATTGGACGGGCACGCAGGGAGCGACAAAAACTTTACCACAATAGAAGACAATGCCGCAGAAATCATTTCTTTTATTGATGCGGAATTTGCAGGCTCGGTACTGCTGATTGGCGGCTTGTCTCTTGGCGGGCAAATATTGCTTGAAATGCTCTCTCAAGCTAAAGGCATCTGCCGTTTTGCGCTTGTAGAGAGTGCGGCGGTTATTCCATCTAAACTCACCTTTTCGCTGATTAAACCGGCATTTGGAAGCTGTTATTGGCTAATTCGGCAAAAATGGTTTTCTAAGCTGCAATTCCGCGCACTTCGAATGAGACCGAACCTATTTAATGACTATTATCAAGACACCTGCGGTATCACTAAGCAAAATATGATTGCCTTCTTGCAAGAAAGCGCCATGTATTTTATGAAAGAGCCACTTAAAGAGTGTGCTGCAAAAGTCCATTTGTTTGTCGGAGAGCTAGAAAACAAAAGAATTTTGCTCTCTGCAAGAAAGCTGCATAAAACGCTGCCCAAAAGCAGCTTGCATGTGCTTCAAGCTATGCGCCACGGAGAGTTTTCCCTTAACCACGCCGATCTTTATGCAGAAAAAATCCGCGCCATTGTTAAAGGGCGTTAATCCTCATCGTTACCGGCCCTTCCCAAACTGCGACCGCATTTGCGCTAAAATATCTACTGCTTCCGCCGCGCTAAGCTGTTGCTCTATTTCAGCTTCGCGGTATTCCACAAGGCCTTCGGGGATTTCGCTTATAAAAGGCGAGGGGGCGCACTCCGCGCGGTTGCCGCCCTTTCGCCTTCTGGCACAGCTCGAAATAAAGAGCTTATCTTGCGCGCGCGTAATTGCAACGTAAAAAAGCCGCCTTTCCTCTTCTATGCCGCCTGAGCCGCTTTCGGGGGTGAGCTCACTTTCCTCAAGGCTGCGCGCGTGCGGGATAATGCCGTCCTCCGCGCCCGCAATAAAGACAACGGGAAACTGAAGGCCCTTCGCGGCGTGTATTGTCATCAGGTTTACCTTGCCCGTCCCCTCGCCGTCCTCCGGGTTGTCCCTCTGCATAAGCGTAATGCGGTTAAGGTAATCGTACAGCGATTTGCTAAAGTTGTCGGGGTCCCTCTCCCAGTCAGAGATTGAAGCAATAAGGCTTTCAATGTTCAAAAACTTAAAGCGCGCCGTCTTCTCGTTTTTTTGATACTCCTGCACAAGAAAGCCCCAGTAGTCAATCTCTTCTATTAAGTGCCGCGCCTTCTCTGCAAGGGCACCCCCCTCGCCTAACATTTCGCCGCGGTATTTGCGGATTAACACTGCAAATTCCCCAAAAGGCGTTGTCGGGCTTTCAGAAAAGAGCGCGCCCTGCCTTTCGGAGGCGAGATTCCCCGCGCGCCAGATTGACACTTTTTCAGCTTCAGCTGCGCGTGAAATTTCCGCAACAGCCTTCCTTCCTATTCCCCTGCGCGGCGTGTTTATAATGCGCAGGAGGTTTATGTCGTCATCGGGGTTTGCAATCACGCGGAGGTAGCTTATCACGTCTTTAATTTCTTTGCGCTGAAAAAAGCTGCTCCCGCCTGACATTGAGTAGGGAATGTTGCGAGAAAGAAACTCCTCCTCGATTGCGCGGCTCAAGCTGTTTGTGCGCATTAAAACGGCAAAGTCCTGAAACTTTAGCCTCTCTCTCATTCTTAGAGAGAGGATTGTATCCGCTATAAACTCAGCCTCTTCCTTTTCGTCCTCCGGCGTCAAAAGCTCCACAGGCTTGCCGCCGCCTTTCCCTGACCAGAGTTCCTTTTGCTTGCGGTTTACGTTGTGCGAAATTACGCCGTTAGCCGCCGCAAGTATTGTCCCCGTTGAGCGGTAATTTTGCTCAAGGCGTATTTCAATGCGGTTGGGGAAGTCGCGCTCAAACTTGCGGATATTTTCAAAGTCCGCGCCGCGCCACGAATAAATAGACTGGTCATCGTCCCCTACAACGCAAACATTTTCGCCCGCCAAAAGGCGCAAAAGCTCATATTGCTGAGCGCTTGTGTCTTGAAACTCATCCACCATAATGTACTTGTAGCGAGCGCGGTATTTCTCGCGCACGGCGGGGTTTTCTCGGAAAAGGTTTATCGGAAGAAGGATTAGATCGTCAAAGTCAACTGCATTGTAAACTTCAAGGCCTTTTTGATACTCGGCAAAAAGAGGGCGCATTCTTGCATCCGCCTCGCTCCAGTCCTTAACGCCGCCCTTGATAGCAGAAAAGAGATTACCGACTTCATAGACATCAAGGGCATCCGCACTAAAGCCTGCCTCGCGCGCGCTCTCTTTTATAAGCTGCGCCTTATCGCCTTCATCGTAAATGCTAAAGTTTTCCCGCCTAGAAAGAAGGGCAGAGTTCTCCCTTATGATTTTAACGCCAAACGAGTGAAATGTGCTTACAGTCAGTGCCTGAAGTTTTTTTTGGGTGAGCTCCTTAACCCGCGTTTGCATTTCCTGCGCTGCCTTGTTTGTAAAGGTAAGCGCTAAAATCTCTGACTGCGGAATGCCGCGGTCAAGCATATAGGCTATACGGTGCGTAATTACGCGCGTCTTTCCTGAGCCCGCGCCTGCGATAATCAGCACGGGACCATTTATTGCGGTAACCGCCCTGTATTGCTCTGGGTTGAGGACGCTTTTGTAGTCAAGCGGCATAAAAGATTAACGGCTAAAGCACCTTAGAGAGAAAGTCGCGCAGGCGCTCATTTTTAGGCTCGGCAAAAAACTTAGTCGGTGTGTTTTGCTCACGGATTTGCCCGCCCGCCATAAAGAGGATGCGCCTTGCAGCCTCGCGCGCAAAGCCCATTTCGTGTGTTACGACAATCATTGTCATGCCCACATAGTAATGCCAATATTACGCGCGGTCAATATAAACGTGCTCGCGGGTACTATTTGCGCGGTTTCCGGTGACGGGGCAGGCTAGGCTAGGCACCGAAATTAAACAGCAGCCCTGCTTCGGGTGCAGGCGGCTTATAGAATGTATCTTGCAGGCTCTCCGCCATTACCTGCACTTCTCTTTGATAGCTTTCAATCATCGGCGCGATTTCTTTTTCCGCCGCGCCTTCACTTAAAAATTCTAAGCTTTCGCCGCTTAAATCCACGGCGGCGGTTTTTTTCATTGCAATAAGCTGGTCGATTATTGTGTTAAGGATTTTTAGTTTTGCAAGCGGGATGCCGCTTCCGTCATCTACAGGGGTGCCCGCCACATGCTCAAATTGGGAGTAAACGTACTGGTTCGCGTTGACCGGGAAATGCGTCCTGCTTCCATAAGAGGCGGAAGCAAGCATGGCAAATGACGCGCTTCTCAATGCGCCTAAACTTGAAGCCACTTTCTCGTCCTCCGATTAAGATTATCGGAAGAGAGGCGCTCCAGTTTTAGCTTATGTTTTGGCGCGGGAGGCGTTAGTGGGTTTTCTCTCTTCTTTCAATGCGCTCTGAAAGAGACGGCACGCTAGCGGCATCTTCTGCGGCGATGATTTCTGACAGAAAGGGAAGCAGAATTTCCTGCCTTATCTCTTCCCAGTCATTGGGGAGAATTTCAGGGATTTTCAGCTGATCTTCTTCCGGCATTTTTCCGAGAAGATCGGGGTAGTAAAGCGGAAAAATTCTCTCATTGACGGATTTTATCGATGAAAACCCGTTTGCAATGCCAAAAGAGTTATCCAGCATGCCGACTTCCCTGCTGTATTCCATGATTCTCTGCTGGGTTTCCACGCTAAAAAACCACGAAACAAAGGCTTCCGCCGCAGCTCTGTTTTTTGTGCCGCGGCATATTCCAAGATAGATAATTTCGTCTTTCATCGGTATCTTTCTGTTATGCGCGGGCCATCGGAAATCCAGCTGGCGGAGATTGTCAGTTGTTCCGGAAAAAAGCTCGTTTGTGTATGTTTGAGCGAACAAAATCCGCCCTCCTGTCGCAGCGCGCTCCAGCGGGATATAGAGATACTTAAACTTGAAGTCTTCCACGGCTGCCGCCGATGTGTTAATCTCGCTTTCCCAGTTCCGCAAGAAAATTATAGCGTCGCGCAGGTTTTTTTCGTTCCAAGAAAAGATATTCTCCGACTCATGAAAGTCCGCATTCATCATTTGCGTCGTCGTGTAGAGAAATTCCGCATCCCAGCGCGGAGAAAACGCCATGCGCGTGTAAGCACCGTTTTCCATTTCGTTAAAGGATTTTGACAGCTCTTGGATTTCGGCAAAATCGATTAAAGGGTCTTCGCGCATAAGGGCGCGATGCTCCTGCGAAAAGATGAGCGCGGGGAGATTAAAGCTTACGGGAAGCGAAAACTGCGTTCCGCGCGTGTTTCCAAGCTCAAGAAGGGAGCGGTAAAAAATGCTTCCGTCCAGCTTTCTTTCGTTAAAAAGATATGTCAGCGGAATGAGTTTTGAGCGCGTTTTTTCTCCTTTAATCCAAGGGCCTGCGACAATGTCCGCATCCATGCCGGGTGACAAAAGCTCTTCAGCAGGGTTTTCTGAAAACACAACCATCGCCTTCCAAGTGTCCTGCTCCTTGTTGAACAATTCCGCGTATGCGGCAAATTCGCTCCTGTTGGTTTTGATTACAACGATTGGGTTTCCATGGTTTGCGCACGAAACTGCAAAAAAAAGCGGAATCAGCAGGCAAAACACTACGGAAAACGCGGTGGGCGGCGCTTTGCTGTTATGCTTGTTCATCTGGCGTGAATCTTATGAATGAAAAACGCCGTTGTCAATTAGGGTTCAAGAGACTATAATCTAAAAAGTGATTGTGCGCGATCCTGAGATTTCCGGAATGATTCTGCGGCTTGCGGAACACTATACGCAGAATGTTGCTACAAGGTTTATCCGCCCCTTGCTTGTGCCTGTGCTTTCCGCCCCTGTCATTGACCATCGCATTTCCGATTTAACGGAGTATCCCTTGGACGCGCTTAACCGCGGAATCCCTCTTGATGAGCTTTACCTTCAAATTAATGCGCTGGCGCGCTTTATAAGCGATGTCCGTACTACCGTTATACCATCGCTAAATAGCTCGATTGGCGGCCGTTCTTTCGGCTCGTCCGAGAACGATCCGCAGAGAATTTTTTGCAACATGGCTATCAGCAATTTTGGTCCCAATATTGACATACTTGAACAGTACACAATCGAGCTTTTCGAGGCTGCTGTCTGCTTTGATAAAAGCAACAGCAAGGCAAAGCCGCTGTACGAAAAAATCCCCGAAAACGTGCAGACGGCGCATTTGTTGCGGCTGTAAGGGGCGCTTGGTTTATTTGCCTGCAAGCTCTTCCGCAGTCTTGAAAATCATGTCGTAAACGTATTCGATTTTTTCAGTGTCAAGCGAAGAAAACGCAATCCGCAGGTGGCTTTCATCTATTGCCACCGTGCCTATGCCGTGCTTTGCCAAAAGCTCCTGCCGCACTTCTTCCGCGCCGGCTCCAATGCAGCGCAGGCACATAAAGTAGCCTGAATTAAACGGAAGCGGCTCTATCGCTGGACTTCCCTTGTGAGCCTCAAGGCTTTTTTTGACGAGGCGATAGCGTTCAAGGAGAATGCTCTTAAACTCTTCTTTTTCTTCTTCGGTTGAAGGGTCTTCAAAGGCTTTAAGGATAATTGACTGGGATTCTGTCGCTGCGCATGAAGTCGAAGAGCGGATAAAGCCCATCATCTTTTTTGCCAGCGCGTCGTATTGCTCCGCTGTCATTCCCTTTGAAGCGAATGTAACGAATCCCGTGCGGAATCCCCATGCATAATCTTCCTTCGTAGGTCCGTCAATTTTAACGGCAAGTATTCTCTCGTGCGCGGATGCAAGTTTCGCAAAAAGCGACTCTGCGCAAATTCCCTCTTCGTAGTTTAAGCCGAAATAGGCATCGTCGCACCATACAAGAACGTCAGCGCCGCTTTCGGCTGTTTCCGCTATAGCGGCGCAGATTTCCTCCGCTTCGCCTTTATAAGGCGTGTAGCCTGACGGGTTCTGCGGAAAGTTCAAAAGAAGCCTGACAGCGCCGCTTTCAGCTTCTTTTTTAAGCGCCTTCTTGAAGTTCGCCGTGCTGAACGCGCCGTTTTCAAACATTTTGAATTTATGCAGGCTTGAGTTCCGCCTTGCTTCGACTATAAGGGAATAGTTTTCCCAGTACGGGTCTGCGGTAAGAAGCGCGGTTGTTTCGTCAAGGAACATATCGGAAAGATATGATACGCCAGCTGTCAGCCCCGGCACAAGAATGGGGAGCGAAAAATCCACGCCTTTAAGCGAAGGGTTTTTATCAAGGATAAACTTTTTCCAAAGCTCGCGCAGCTTAGGGTTTCCAGCCGTTGGAGCGTAGCCCACGGCTTCACTAGGCGCAAAGGCTGGCAGGTATTTTTTAATGGACGAGAGCATCATAGGCTCGCCGTCTTTAACCGCCGTGCCGATTGTGGCGTTTGCGTTTTTTCCAAGCCGCTTGGCTTCGTCGCTTTGCGCGATAATGCCCTTAGGAAAGTAAATGCGCCTGCCCAAGCCTGAAAGCAGCCTGCCCGCCGCGCAGCTATCTAAAATTTCGTTTAACTCTTCTGCAAGGCTGTTGATTTTTTGATGTGACCCCATGCCAAAATTGTAATTAAGTTGCTTGGCTATTGTCAATGGATTAAGGCAGGCGATGAGGCTCGATTTCTTTCGAAACTCAAGGAGTCATATTGCAATATGCATGGCAGTTATACGAGCGTGTGCTCAGCGAGGTAGTTTACTAGTTGCCTAGTTGCCTAGTATACCATTCCCTAAATAGCAAGCCCTTTTTTCACTTCCTCCTAGCTGCT